>JAUMYC010000407.1 GCA_030528845.1 Eubacteriales bacterium | reverse complement strand
GCTGCTTTGTGCGCTGCTGTGCGCGGCATTCCTGCGCCCCGCGCCCGCACCCGTTGAGCCCGTCTCCTTTGACAGCGCGCGGGATATCCTGACGGCGGCGCTTGATTACGACGCGGGCACGCGCACGCTGCGCGGGAAGCAGACCATGACGCTCACCAACCGCAGCGACGCGCCGCGCGGGGAGATCGTGCTGCGCGCGTATATGAACGCGTTTGACGAAGACGCCGTGGCAATTACGGATGTGCGCGTGGACGGGCGGAGCGTGCGCTTTTCATGGGACGATGGCGACCGGACGACGCTGCGCATTGAGGAAAGCTGGGCGGCGGGCAGGACGCTTGAGCTCTCCTTCACCCTGATGATCAAACACGCAAAGACGGACGGCGCGGCGGTCGTGACCCTGCCGCAGACGGCGATGCACGAAGAGGGCGCGTGGCGCACGGATGCGTATACCGGGCTTGAGGATGCGGGCTATGCGCAGCCGTTTGATTTTGCCGTGCATGTGGACGGGGAAATCGCCGTGCAGATGGAAAGCGCGCGGGACGCGTCGTTTGTCCTTGGCGGCATACGCCGGGAGAAGACGATCGGCGGCGTGCGCGTGACGGCGGTTTCGGGCAGCGGCGGCGACGCGCGGCAGCTGCTTGGCGGCGCCAAAGACGCGCTTGCGTCGCTTGAGGCGGCGGGTTTTGCCTATCCCTTTGAGACGCTGACGATCGTGCGCGCGCATACGGGTTTGCCGGATGGCGCGGCGTATTCCGGCATGATCGTGCTGCCGGATGAAGCGGACGGGGAAGAGAACCTGCGCCGCATGACGCGGCTCATCGCCGGGGAGACCTTCGGCGTGCTGGTTGAAAGCGACCCGTGGAACGCGCCGTGGCTGAGCGTGTCGCTCGCCTCCTGCGCGGAGATGCTCGCCTTCAGGGAGCGAAAGGGCGCGGCGGCATACGAAACGCGCTTTTTTGAGGAGCTGGAACCGGCGACGCGGCTGACGCGCCCCGCCGGCGTCTGCGTCGGCGCAGGTACGGCGCACTTTGGTTCGGGCGGCGAAATGACACAGGTGCTGCGCGATCAGGGCGCGGTCATGCTGCTGGGCATCGAGCAGGCGGCGGGCAGCGACGCGTTTGCGGCGGCGATTAAGGCCTATATCGCCGCCTGCGCAGGACAGACGGGCACGCGGGCGGCGCTTGAACGCGCGCTGCTTCATGCGACCGGCAGCAGCTGGAGCGGCTATCTGACGGACATGCTTTTGCAGTGAGGCGCAAAGCACAGCAGCAGCAAAAGACCGGCGCTCAGCGCGCCGAGCGCAGGATAGACCGCAGCGACCAGACGCTCAAACCCCAGCAGCGCAAAGAGCAGGCAGAGCAGCGCGGCGCGCAGCATGCCCCGGCGCGGAAAAAAGCGCACAAGACCGGCGAGCATCGCCAGGAGCGTGGAGAGCGCGGCGGCGTACAGACAGGCGGCGACCAGCGGATACCCTTCGGGCAGACCGCGGCTTAAATACACAAAGGGCAGCGCCTGACGGCAGACGGCGGGATAATGCCGCCGGCAGATCAGCACGCCCAGCGCGAGCAGCGCGCCAAAGAGCAGCGCAAAGATCAGCACGGCGAGGCGGCGTCTGCGCGCCTTCAGCGCAAGGAGCGAGGGCAGGAAAACGGCGAGCATCGCCGCGCTCAG
>JAUMYC010000136.1:4610-6907 GCA_030528845.1 Eubacteriales bacterium | reverse complement strand
GCTATTCCACCATGAGCTATGCCGACTGGCCCCAGTTCGCCATCGGCGTGCTGATCCTCATGATGGTCATCGGCGGCGGCATCGGCTCCACAGCAGGCGGCCTCAAGCTCTCCCGCGTCTATCTGATGCTGCGCCTGTGCGCCATCCAGATGAAAAAGAAGCTCTCGCCCGGGCGCTCTGTGGGCGCGCCCCAATATGTCAAGGCGAACGGCAAAACGCCCATCGACCGGGAGCTCGCGGACGACACCACCGGCTTTGTCATAGCCTATCTGGTGATCTTTGTGATCGGCTCGCTGCTGCTGACCGTCACGGCGGACTGCAGCCTGATGGAAGCCATGTTTGATTTCGCCTCTTCTCTGAGCACGGTCGGCCTGTCCATCGGCATCACCGGTCCCGCGACCAACGATGCAACGCTGATCGTGGAAATGATCGGCATGATGCTGGGCCGTCTGGAGATCTTCATCGTCATCGTCGGCTTCACCTTCGGCTTTGCAAGGCTCAAGGAAGCGCTCTTCAAAAAAGCGCAGAGCTGACCATTTCCGCAATGGCATTATGCGGCCCGAACCGGCGTGCCTTGGCACGCCGGTCCTTTTGTGCAGCGGTGCAGGAACAGGAAAATTTCTGCCGCAGGAGCGCGCGCAGGGGGTGTTCAAGATGTTAAGCCTCTGTTATAATACGAACATGGCGCGAGTGATCTCGCGCAAGAACGAACCGGAAAGGAAGCTGCGGCCATGAAAAGGATCAATATAGACCGGGGTTGGAATTTCTTTGCGGGGAAAAAGAAATGGCCCGCGAAAGAAGAGCCTGTGACGAAGATCGTGGATCTTCCGCATGATTTTACCATCGAGACCGATCCCTATCCCGAAGCGCCTTCGGGCGCGTCCTCGGGCTATTACAACGGCGGTTTCGGCAACTATTCAAAGCTGCTGGAGATCCCGCAGGAATGGGCCGGAAAGAAGATCCTGGTCGAATTCGATGGCGTTTATAAGGATGCGACGGTGTCCTTCGGCGAAAACGTCGCCGCGCTGCACCCTTACGGCTATACGCCCTTCCATGCAGACATCACTCCCTATGCGACGCCCGGTGCGGCGCGCGAGCTGTGCGTGACAGTGAACAACACGGCGCAGCCCAATTCCCGCTGGTATTCCGGCTCGGGTATCTACAGGCATGTGGATCTTCTGGTGGGCGGCCCGGTGCACATCGCGCCGTGGGGCATTTTTGCCTATACCGAGCGTGTGCAGGACGGCACGGCTTATGTGATGGTCGAGATCACCGTGCATAACGAAACCGCACAGGCCGAAAACCTGCGCGTGCGTGCGGAAATGGGCGGTGCATGCGCGGCAAGGGCGCTGCATGTGCCGGCAAACGAAAAGGCGACGGCGCGCATCAGGCTGATCGTCCCCGAGGTCAAGCTCTGGGATATCGACAGCCCGAACCTGTACGATGTAAAGGCCGTTCTGGAAAACATGGACGGCGAAGAGCTGGATACAGAGGAGACCCTCTTTGGCGTGCGCACGATCTCCGTGGACGTGCAGAACGGCTTTATGCTCAACGGGCGCACGGTGAAGCTCAAGGGCGGCTGCGTGCACCACGACAACGGCATGCTGGGCGCGGCTTCGTTCTATGACAGCGAATACAGGAAGTTTTCGCTCATGAAGCAGGGCGGCTTCAATGCCATCCGCTGCGCGCACAACCCGCCCTCGCGCGATATGCTCAAGGTCTGCGACGAGCTGGGCCTGCTGGTGATGGATGAAGCGTTTGACATGTGGACCATGGAAAAGACCACGAACGACTATCATCTGCATTTCCACGACTGGTGGAAGCGCGACATGGAAGCGTTCATCACGCGCGACAGGAACCACCCCTGCGTCGTCTTCTGGTCCACCGGCAACGAGATCGTGGAGCGCGGCGGCCTCTCCGACGGCTACGAATGGGCAAGGCAGCTGGCCGATCACGCGCGCAGGCTCGACCCGACCCGCCCCGTGGCCAACGCCCTGTGCTCCATGTGGAGCGGCCTGAGCCCGGAGGAAACGGCAAAGGTGCGCGAGGAGCGCGAAAAAGCAGCCCAAAGCGGCGGCACGCAGAACATGTCCACGCCCTATATGGACGCGATCTGGGGCAAATACACCGAGGCTTTCGCCGCGCCGCTGGACGTCGTCGGCTATAACTATCTCGACGCGCGCTATGCCGCCGACGGCGAGCGCTATCCCGACAGAGTCATCTGCGGAACGGAATCCTTCCCGCTGGATATCGACATCATCTGGCACGAGGTCAAGCGCCTGCCCTATGTCATCGGC
>JAUMYC010000136.1:0-4600 GCA_030528845.1 Eubacteriales bacterium | reverse complement strand
TGGTGGTGGGCAGTGAGACCTTCCCCCGGGAGATCGGCACCCTTTGGCCCATTGTCCAGGCCAACGCCCATGTGATCGGTGATTTCACTTGGACGGGCTTTGACTATCTGGGCGAGGCCGGCATCGGCAAGGCGGACTACACCGAGCCCGGCGCGCAGCCGGACCCGAACGCGGGTGCGAGCCACGTTTCCGCCTATCCTTGGCGGCTGGCGAACGATTCCGACTTCGATATCTGCGGCTTCGAGCGCCCGCAGCTGCACTACAGGCGCATCGTCTGGGATTCCGGCGAGACGTTCATCGCCGCGAGAGACCCGCAGAACTACGGCAAGACCGAGCATGTGAGCCGCTGGGGCTGGCCTGTGTGCGAACACCACTGGAACTGGGAAGGCCGGGAAGGCAAGAAGACCGAGGTGGACGTGTATTCCGCCGCAGAGGAGGTCGAGCTGCTGCTCAACGGCGTGTCCCTCGGCAAAAAGTGCGCGGGCGAGGAAAACCGCTTCATCGCAAAGTTTGAACTCACCTACGAGCCCGGAACTCTGACGGCCGTCAGCTACAGCGGCGGCAAGGAAGTCTCCCGCGACGAGCTCAAAACGGTCGGCAAGCCCGTTGCCCTGAAGCTCAGCGCGGACAAGACCGCCATCGCAGCCAACGGCCAGAGCCTCGCGTTCGTCGTGGCGGAGCTGGTGGACGAAAACGGCGCGCGCGTGCCCAGCGCAGAGCTCCTGTGCAGCGCAATGGTCAGCGGCGCTGGCTCCCTCGCCGCGTTCGGCATCGCAAAGCCCGCCACCACCGAAAACTATTGCTCCGGCAGCTTTACCAGCCACGAAGGCCGCGTGATGGCCATCGTGCGCGGCGGCTGGGAAAAGGGCGAGATCACCGTTGAGATCGGCGCGGAAGGCCTGCAGCCCGCTCTGCTGAAGATCGACGTCCAATAATCAAAGCGACAGAAAAAGAGAGACCCGCCATGACGGCAGGCCTCTCTTTCCGTTTGTCCGTTTTTCTTTCCGTTCAGTCGAAAACGCGCTCGACCGTGCCGTCCCGCATGGCCTTCATCGCCGTGAAGACGACCTTGTGGCTGACGGTGGAATCGTTGAGGTCGGTCGCGGAATAGGAAGGCTCCTCCCCCGCGACGCTGTTCAGGAAATCCAGCACGAGGCGCCCGTCTCCGCCGCCGTGGCCGCCGTGCGCGCCGGTCATATCTCCCTTTTCGTTCAGGTCATAGCGCGTCTCCTCGTAACCGGAGGGCGCAAATGCATCGATCTTGCGCACCACATACGACTGATCCTCAAACGTGCCCTTGATCTCGCCCTTTGTGCCCACGATGTGGATGTTACGCTCGGACTTTGCGGAACCGCCCACCAGATTGAAAACGCCGGTGGCCCCGTTTTCAAACTGCACCATCACGCATTGATGGTCGCAGTTGCCGTCGCGTTCAAAATCCCACACGCATTTGCCATACGGGTTATCTGTAGAGAGCGACTCGATCTTGCGCTCTATGGTCACATTCTGCTCGTTTTCGAGGCATTTCCAGACATATTGTCCCCAGCGCGTGGGGTTGGTCAGATAATTTCCTTCCGCCGAGAAGGGGCATTCCTTATTGAGCGGGCAATCCTTCATGCAGCGCGTCCCGGCTTTTTCCGGCTTGTTGCGCAGGCCGAATTGGAATTCCCCGCCGAAGCTGGCGATGGTCATCGGCCTCTGGCGGATGAGCCACATCATCATGTCCACATCATGGCAGGATTTGGCCAGCAGCATCGGCGTGAAGCACAGCTTTTCGCTGCGCCATTTGCCGCGCACATACGAGACCGCCATGTGATGATAGCTCACATGCTCGCACATCTCAATGGAGATGATCCGGCCGATCTCCTCCTCCAGCAGGTGCCGCTTGATCGCAGAATAGAACGGAGCATAGCGCAGCACATGACAGACGAACACCTTGCGCCCGCAGCGGTTGGCCACCTCCACGATCCGGTTCATTTCTTCCTCATTGATACAGAAGGGCTTTTCCAGCAGCAGATCATATCCCTTTTCGAGCGTCGGGATGGCCGTCTGCACATGCAGCTCGTCCATCGTGCCGTTGATGACCGCGTCGGCAAACTTTTCCCGTTTGACCAGCTCGCTGACGTCGTCAAAGCAGCGTTCTGCGGGCACCTGATACCGTTCGCGCATCAGGCGCATGCGAACCGGGTCCGGATCGACGATCCCGACCACCTTCATGCGGTCAGGCGCAAGCAGCGCGACAGAGCCGTATACATTTCCCGCCCGATTCCCCGCGCCGACGAGAATGACCTCAATGGGCTTTTTCATTATATTTCCTCCCTTAAAGCAGCATAACGCCGCGTCTATTATAACACTCCCCCGCTGCGGTGTACAAGCCGCGCGCCCTGCTTTCCGGCGCAGGCGGGGCATCAACAGCAAAAGAGGAGCAGAGCCTTGCGCGGCCCTGCTCCTCTTTCCTCTCTCTTCTTGCTTGGTTCATTTCTTTGTGTGCGCCTGCTGATTTTGTTCGATGAGCACGTCTGCCGTAAGCTCGGTCCCGATGCGTTCAGCACCGGCGCAGCAGGCGGATGTAAAACTCTACCGCGCGCCCGATCGCTTCTACGCGGATACGCTCGTTGTTTCCGTGCACGCTGGCGCGTTCCTCCCCGGTCATGGCCATCGCCGAGAAGCGATAGACGTGGTTGGAAAGGTCGCGGTAATGGCGGCTGTCGGAGCACTGCACCATCAGATAGGGTGAAACGATGCAGCCCGGCCAGGTGTCCGCGACAGCGGCGACGACCTTATCCCACGCCGGGCAGTTCGTCTCGGAAATGGGGCTGGGCTCCGTGCCGCTTGCGGCGCGCACCTCGACCGCCGGGTCGGCTATGATCCTGCGCAGGCGCTCCAGCGCGCTGCTTACGCTGTCCCGGGGGTTCAGGCGCAGGTTTGCCGTCATTGAGGCCTTGGTCGGGATCACGTTTGCCGCTTCCGAACCCTCTGCCTGCGTAAGGGCGACGGTCGTGCGCAGAAGCGCGTTGAGCTCGCCGCCGGTCTTTCTGCACAGGAGATCCAGCGGAGCCCTGAACAGCCACAGATTTGCAAAAAGCAGGCGATAGGCAAAGCTGCAGTGCCTGCCCAGCGTATCAAACATTTCCGCAGCGGGCTTGGTGATGTGCAGCGGAAACGGTTTCTTCTCCAAGCGGCAGCAGGCCCGGGCAAGTATTCCCAAGGGCGTGCGCGGCTTGGGCGCGGATGCATGCCCGCCTTCGGAGCGGACAGAAAAAACCGCATTGATCGAACCCTTTTCCGCGATGCCGATCAGGCCGCACGGGGCCTTGAGCCCGGGAAACACGCCCTCCACGACCGCGCCGCCCTCATCCAGCACCAGCGCGGGCACGATCCCAATGCCCTTGAACCATTCCACGATGCGCACCGCGCCTTTTCCGGCGACTTCTTCTCCCCCGGAAAAGGCAAAATACACGTCCTGCTCGGGTATGAACCCTTCGCGGATGAGCGCATCTGCGGCGGAAAGGACGCCGTTGAGGGTCACTTTTGTATCCAAACTTCCGCGGCCCCAGAGCACGCCGTCTTCGATGATCCCCGCAAAGGGCGGCTTCTCCCAGCCGCTTTCATCGACGGGCACGACGTCGTAATGCGCCATCATTACGCCGGGCGCATCGCACGCCTTCCCTTTCCAGCGCAGCAGCAGGGCGCGGTCGGGCAGGCACATGTATTCGCAGGCGGCAAACACCGCCGGATAGAGCTCCGGCAGCAGGCCGAGCAGCTTTTCGAATTCCTTTTCATCCTCCTGCGAGGGGTCGGCATGCGAAACAGTCCTGCAGCGCACCAGACTCTGCAGGGCCTTCACGGCAGCTTCCGCATCGAACGAAATCTCCGAACCCTCCGGCCTGATCTGTTCCTTCGGCCGAAACGCCATCGCCCGCAGCAGCACGACCGCAGCAAGCGCGACGACCGCAGCAAGCAGCGCAATACCGATACCCATACCTCTCTCCCCGCTCCCGAAGCCCCGCAGGGCCAGAATCGCGCCGATCTCTCTCAAAGAGAACCCCGCAGCACACGTTCATTATACGTTGTGACGCGCCGGAGAGCAAGCGCTGCCTTTCGGGAGCCGGGCTTTATTCCACGCGCATCATCCGATATCCGACGCCGATGTGCGTCTGGATGTACTGCGGAGAATCCGGCGCGGAGGCCAGCTGTTTACGCTGCGGCGCCATAAACACGCGCAGGGAGGCCACGTCGTTGTCCCAGCTGCTGCCCCACACCTTTTGTGTGATGAAGGTGTGCGTGAGCACCTTTCCCACATTCTGCGACATCAGGCACAGGAGCTTGTATTCTATAGGCGTCAGATGCAGCTCCTGCTCGCCCAGAAAGGCACAGCCCGCCGCATAATCGATCTTCAGCCTGCCGTTTGTGAAGACGGGCTCGCTCGCGGCGGCGCTCGTCTGCATCATCGCCAGCCTGCGCGCCGTCACCCGCAGCCTGGCCAGCAGCTCTTCCACGGAAAACGGCTTGGTGAGATAGTCGTCCGCGCCGTTGTCCAGCGCCTCGATCTTGTCCGAATCTTCGCTGCGCGCGCTGATGACGATGATGGGCATATTGG
>JAUMYC010000135.1:4603-6917 GCA_030528845.1 Eubacteriales bacterium | reverse complement strand
GCCTGCGTTATTCTCAAAAAAGCGGCGCCGGTGCACTTGTGCGCGTGCATGAAAAGGAAATCGTCACACTGTTCCGTTGGCCGGGCATGACTATGGCGCTGCGCCGGGAATTTTGGCTCAAACAGCGCAGTATCGCCAAGTCGATCGATGCTCCGCACGACCGGGTGCTCGCGCTGCTTGCGGCTTCCTCCGGCGGAATGTTTTTTCTCGACATGCCCCTGTGCAGCCATCGACTCCATACCAGCAACAACGGCGGCGAGGTGGACAGCGCCGCGCAGGTGCTCAGCTGTGCGTTTAAGAAAAAGGAACTGAGCACGAGCCTGCGCTGGCTCGATGCGCAGCTTTCGTGCGCAGACGTGTTCTCGAGCGATGCGCAGAGCGCGCTGAAGGGATACCGGGAGTACGTTTCTCTTCGGCTGAACGCCATAGAAAAGCGTTCGTTATGGCTGCTTCCGAAGACCTTGAGATGCAAAGGCTACATTCATTGGAAAGGGCTGGCGTCGGACGTCCTGGCGATCCTGCGCGGCTAACTGAAATTGTCGTATCGTAAAAAAGAGACCGCAGCTTTCGCTGCGGTCTCTTTTTCTAATGATATCAGTAGTTGAACACTTCGCCGGTCGCCATGGACTTGTTGGCGTCGTCGCAAAGCTTGAGGCTCTTGTACGCATCCTGATAGGGGCTGCGGACGAGGGCGGGGTTGTTGGTCTTGACGGCGTCGACAAAGGCGCGGTCGAGAGTATAGGTCTGGTCTTCCTGACGATAGAAGTTGTGGGTCTCCTTCGCGGTCTTCAGGATGACGTTGTTGCGCAGGTGATATTCGATGACCATGTCGTTCATGGAGATGGTCAGACCGGAGAGCTTGGTGTCGAAACGGCCCTGCACATAGCAGCCGCTGACGAGGGTCGCGGTAACGCCGTTTTCGAAGGTCATAACGACGGTGGAATGGTCATCCGTGTCGTATTCAGGCTTCGCATCGACGCCGGGCTTCACGATACCGGTGGTCGCGGTCGCATAGAGGGTCTTGGGCTCGCCGTAGAGCCAGCGCAGGTTATCCAGAATGTGGATGTTCTGCTCAAGCAGCTGGCCGCCGCAGGTGGACTTCTTCTGCCACCACCACACGCCGGGGATGCCGCCGATCCAGGCGCCCCAAACGAGGCCGCCGGCCTTGTGCTTCGGCACTTCTTCCTTGATGATGTCCATCAGGTCGAGGTAACGATCCTGGAAACCGACAGCAGTGATCAGGCCCTTGGCCTCGATCTTGTCGGAGATTTCCTTGGCCAGATCCATATCCATGGCCATCGGCTTTTCGATCAGGAACGGGATGCCCATTTCAACGGCCGGGAGTTCGGTGTTGCGGTCATGGGCGCAGGGCTCGATGGCGATGAAGATCGCGTCGAGGGTTTCTTTGTTTTCGTGGGCATAGAATTCGTTGTGATCCTTATAGCAGCGGCTGTCTTCGAGGCCATAGCGAGCCTGAGTGGCGAGCCTGCGCTCTTCGACGGGTTCGGCAATAGCCACGACCTGAACGTCGTCCATGCGCTCAAAAGCCTTCATGTGGGCACCGGTCATACGTCCGCCGCAACCAATAAGACCAACGCGGAATTTGCTCATAGTGCAATACCCCTTTCAAATGCCGTAGAGAATTAAGGTTGTTTTTCATTACTGTGCCGGCAGCAGGAGCCGCCGGCACAGAAAACAGAAATCAATTAGATCAGAACAGGTCCGGCAGATCGAACTTGATCTCCTCGCCCTTTTCGGCGGACTTGCAGATGCCGTCGATGATGGCCTGATTGTAGAAGATCTGGCTGGTCGGAACCGGAGCGGGCTGGTTGTACTTGATCGCATCGACAAAGGAGCGGATCTTCTTGTCGAAGAGGCCGGCCTTGCCCTTGGCTTCGATGATCGGGATCTCGGTCTGGACGCGCTCGCCGGCCAGATCGGTATAGAGGGTCATGGGGCCGCCGACGGTGCCGTTCCAGCACTCGGTGGACGGGATGCGCAGGGCGCCCTTCTTGCCGAGGATGACGGTGTCGCCGGGGGTGTCCAGATGCATGGCCCAGGCAATACGGAAGTCCAGAATGATGCCGCCTTCGAGACGGATGAACGCAGCCGCAAAGTCGTCAACGCCGAAACGGGCAGCGTTTTCTTCAGCGGTGTGGAAGCGGTCCGGAGTGGCATATTCGGGGCTGGTGCCGAAGAAGTCGGACTTATAGCCGGTAACGGTCAGCGGCTTCGGATAGCCGATGGCGTTGAGGACCATGTCCAGGCTGTAGCAGCCGATATCGCCCAGAGCGCCGATACCGCCGGTGTCCTT
>JAUMYC010000135.1:0-4593 GCA_030528845.1 Eubacteriales bacterium | reverse complement strand
GAAGGTGCTGTTGGGCATGCCTCTGCGACGGCCGCCGCCGGTCTGGATGTAGTAGATCTCGCCAAGAGCGCCGGATTCGACGATCTTCTTGATCATCTTCATGTTTTCGTCGCCACGGGGCTGGAAGCCGATGGTGAGGATCTTGCCGGAGCGCTTCTCGGCTTCGACGATCGCGATGGCTTCTTCGGTGGTGACGGACATCGGCTTCTCGAGCAGGACGTTCAGGCCGTGGTCGAGAGCGTAGATGGCGCAGGGGGCATGCTGCGTATTGTAGGTGCAGATGCTCACGCCGTCCAGATCGGGTTCGTTGTCGATGAGGGCCTTGTGGTCCGGATAGAAGCGGACGCCTTCAACGCCAAACCTCTTCATGAAAGCTTCGGCCTTGCCGGGGATCAGATCAGCAGCCGCGACGACTTCGACATCGGGGCAGTTGATGTAAGAAGCGATGTGGGATTCGGCGATCCAGCCGGTGCCGATGATACCGATTTTTACCTTTTTGGAAGTATCGATTTCTTCCTCTTCAAAAGCCTGCGTAAACTGGCCAAGGACCTTATCAGCATCTGCCATGGGGTTCAACCTCCTGCCATGATTGTTCAAATGGAATGATACCAATCGACCATTCGAGATAAGTATACCATACTTGCCGTATTTTGCAATACGTTTCTTCGTTCTTTTTTTCATAAAATTTGTCGGGATGCACAGCGGCCTCCGCTTTCGCTTATGCACACGGGCAGTTTTGCGACGTTTGGATTCCGTAGTCTAATTTATATGAAGAGAGAGCGCTCGCATTTCTGCGCGGGCGGAAGGCTGATTTGCGCTTATACCGCATAGACTTAACGTTATTTGATGTTTTCCGTCCATAAACTTCCATGGATTTGCGCATGGCGCTTGCAGTGGATGCACGTTAATTTTATAATAAATACATAACCAAAGTCGGCGTCGGATCGCCGAGGAAATATCGTCCACAGGAGGCTGAGAGGCATGAAGCTTGGCGTCAATTCGGTACTTTTCAAGCCCTTTCCCGTCGAAGAAGCCCTTCGTCTGATCAAAATGGCCGGTTATGACGGCGTGGAGATCGCGGCGATCAAGGGCATGTGCGAGCATCTGGATCTGGACAACATGGAGGAATCTGTTGCAAGAATCCGTCAGGCGCAGGAGGAGACCGGGCTGGAGCTCCTGTCCATGGAGCTCGCCAGTCAAGATCCCATCCGCCTGCGCAAGGCCTGCAAAGCGGCTGTGCTGCTGGGCATCCCGATCATCAACGTCGGCCCCACGGGCAAATCCGACGCGGAAGGCGACCTTGAAGCGTGCATCGAGACGCTCAAAAACAGCGCCGCCATCTGCTCGGCCTATGGCCTGAAGCTGTGCTGCAAGGCGCATGTGGGCGCGGCGCTCTATAACACGAAGACCACCCTCGCTGCGATGGACGCCATCCAAAACGAAGCCTTTGGCGTGGATATGGACCCGAGCCACATCTATCGCGCGGGCGAGCTGCCCGAGGAGGCGCTGCCGAACGTCGTCAGCCGCGTCAAGCATATCCACATCCGCGACTGCGTCGGACGCGGCCCGAGCCCGGGTGCTCCGCTGGAGCAGACCTGCGGCGTCGGCGAGATCGACCTTCCCGGCTATTTCAGGGCGCTCGTCGCCGCGCATTACGAAGGCCCTGTCTGTCTGGAGGTCATCGGCCCGGATCAGCCGCTGGAAGCCTGCATGACCATCGCCGCCGAGAGCTACGGCTATATGAACGCCTGCCTGAAGATGCTGGGCGCACGCTGATGTTAAGGAGGAAGCAACCATGAGCAAAAAGCCGAATCTTCTGTTTTTCGGTATCGATTCTCTGCGCCGCGACCACATGAGCCACTACGGCTACGAGCGCTGCACGACCCCGCATATTACGGCCTATGCCGATCAGGGCATTACCTTCGAGCATATGTTCTCCGCACACATCCCGACCACGCCGGGCTATGCCTCCATGCTGACCGGGCGCGACTGCTTCGGCACGGACGTCGTTGCGCTTGCGCAGAAGGAGATCGTCGCAGGCGTGCCGGTTCTTGCGGAGATCCTGCGCGAGCAGGGCTACAACACCACCTGCGTCGGCTTTGAAGGCAATGCAGCCGGACGCGGCTACGACAAGTACATCTCCTTCCCCGGCTGGGGCCCGGACCACGACGACGGCCGTGCGCACAAGGCGCAGAACCTGAATGACGTGGTGCTGCCGGAGATGGACAGGCTCGCCGCGGACGACAAGCCCTTCTTCCTCTTCCTGCGCCATATGGACCCGCACTCTCCCTATCTGCCGCCCGTGCCGTTCCAAGATATGTTCTTTCAGGGCGACGCCTTTGACCCGACCGACAAGCGCATGCAGAAGGTCTACGATTTCAAGCCCTTCGGCGACTATATCGGCTCCTGGGTGCCTAAGGGATGCACAAATCCGGATTACGTCATCGCGCAGTACGACGCCGCCGTTGCCTATATGGACGCTTGCATCCAGCAGATCATAGAGAAGATGAAGGCGCTGGGCATCGAAGAGGACACCGTCGTCGTGTTCGTTTCCGACCACGGCGAGACGCTCTACGACCACGACTGCTTCTTCGACCATCACGGTATGTACGACCCCACTCTGGTCGTCCCTTTCATGATCGTTTGGAAGAACCACCTGCCCGAAGGCGTGCGCATCGACGATTACTGCCAACTCAAGGACGTCACGCCCACTCTGCTGGACATCATGGGCATCGATACGGACCTTCCCATGGAGGGCGAGAGCCTGATGAAATGCGTGCGCGGAGAAGAACGCGCCGAGGAGCAGGAATTCTATATCACCGAATGCACGTGGATGCGCAAGCACGGCTGGCGCACGCCCGAATGGAAGCTGATCGTCTCCCTCGAGCCGGATTTCCACTTCAAACCCATGGTGGAGCTGTATAATCTGATCGAGGATCCGGAGGAGAACGAAAACCTCGCCGAACGCAGGCCGGAGATCGTCGAGATGCTCAGGGCGCGCATGGAGGCGTGGATCGCCAAGCGCACCGCCGAGACCGGCCGCGAGGCGCCCATCATGAACAACTTCCTGATGAACGACCGTCCCTTCACCAGCAGTCAGGAGGCCTACGAGAGCAAGTACATCGGAGGCATCGAGGACGCGGTGAAGCTGCAGCAGAAGAATTAAAACGGAGGCGAGAAAAATGCTGCGAGTATGTGTGATCGGCATGGGTCACATCGGAAATCTGCACGCCCGTATCTATAAAGAGGACGAGCTGGTCGAGCTGTGCGCCGTATGCGATATCATCCACGAGCGCGCGGACGAGGCGGCGGCGAAGCTTGGCGTGAAGGCCTACTACGACGCGCCGACCATGCTGCGCGAGGTCAAGCCGGATCTTGTATCCGTCGCCACAGGCGGCTACGAATACTCCTCCGACCACTGCCTGCCCACCATTCAGGCGCTGGAGGCCGGCTGCCATGTGCTTTGCGAAAAGCCGATCTCCAATTCCATCGAGGACGGCCAGCGCATGGTCGATACGGCAAGGAAGATGGACCGCTGCTTCGCGCTGGATTTCAACCACCGCTTCACCGATGCGGCGCGAGCGGCAAAGAGATGGCAGGACGAAGGCCTGATCGGCGATCTGCTGTTTTGCAACATGGCGCTTTGGATCGGCAAGCCGCAGGATTTTGAATCCCCCTATTATCACCTCAAGGCGCTCAATCCGCATTCGTGCGAGATCATCCGCTATTTCATGGGCCCGGTCGAGGCCGTGCAGTGCTTTGCCATGAAGGCGCCCGGCCGCACGATCTGGTCTACCGCCAGCATCAATATGAAGTTCAAAAACGGCGCCGTGGGTCATCTGACCTCCAGCTACGACATCGCGCGCGGACATCCCATGGAGCGCTGCGAAGTCGCCGGCACCAAGGGCAGGCTGATCTTTGAGGACATGTGGCGCGAGGCGACCCTCTACCCCGCCGGCAACCCGGAGAAGCGAGTCTACACCAACCCCGTCTTCGGCGGCTTTGCCGATTTCGACGACACCTTCCGCGACAGGATCCGATCCTTCGTGCGTCAGGTCGCCTCCGGCGCGAGGCCGGAGCAGATCGACGGCTCCGGCCAGCAGGGCCTCGACGCGCAGAAGGTCATTCACGCCGCTATCGAATCTCTCGACACAGGCAGGATCGTCTATCTGGACGAGTTGTTCCCGGAAAGGAAATAAATGAGCAGCACCAACTATCTGCGCGATTTTCTGCAGCCGGAAGGCCCTCTGGCCGCCGTCAGGCCCTTCCGGCATGCGGGCGTGGAAATGCATGACCACGACCATTACGAGCTGGTCTATATCGAAGAAGGCTCCTGTCTGCACGATCTGGGAGGCAGGATGAATCTGGTCATGTCCGGAGATCTTCTGATCATCGCGCCGGGCAAGGAGCACCGCTATATCGGCCAGAGCGACATGCGCCTGCATAACTGCATGTTCGTCGAAGAGACCCTGCGCTTCAGCGGGAGCGACGTCACGCCCGCCCAGCTTTTTGAACGGCTCTTTCCGTCGGGCTCGGGCTTTGTGCAGGTGCATCTGGATCTCTCCGAACGCGCGCTGGTCAAGCAGCGGCTGC
>JAUMYC010000406.1 GCA_030528845.1 Eubacteriales bacterium | reverse complement strand
TCTCCGCAAAGTGATGCGCGATCTCCTGCGGCAGATACTTGCGCAGTCCCTTTTCCATCTTGGCGACCGCTTCGTCATAAGCGACATAAATCATGATGCTGTCCTCCTGTAGTCGGTTCTTGATATGCAGAAGTATATTTGGATATATCCTTCGCGCTCACAGGCGCGTGATCGCAATGCCCGAAAGGATGCGCTCAACGTCGGCGGGATCGACGCTGCCCACGTCCGCGCGAAGCGCATTCGCCGCGCCGCAGGCCATCGCAAGGCGCAGCGTTTCCTGCTCGCTTTCCCCGCGGGCGCGCGCAAGGACCGCGCCGGCGAACGCCGCGTCCCCGCTGCCGACGGTTGAAACGACCGGCTCCTTCGGCACGCGCGCCAGATACGCGTTTTCCTTGGTCACATAGACGCCGCCCTTTTCGCCCATGGAAACCAGCAGCGCGTCATAGGGCGGCATGAGGCTGCGCGCAAGGCGCGCGATCTCCTGCGGCTGCTGCGTGCGCGGCACGCCAAGGTATGCGCACAGCTCGCGCTCGTTCGGCTTGCCGAGCATGTAGCGCGCGCCGTCAAGCGAGCGCGCCATCGCGCCCGCGTTGCAGTCAAGCGCGCAGCGCGCGCCCTTGCTTTGCGCCAGGCGGCTGACCCTTGCGTAGATATCCTCCGGCGCGCCGGCGATCACCGAGCCGGAGCAGCAGACGATATCCCCGTCATTCACATGCGCGTCAAGCGCGTCAAGCAGCTGCGCGACATGCGCGTCCGACACTTCGGGGCCCGCTTCGGTGATCACGGTTTCTTTCCCGCTTTTGCGGTCGATCACGTTGACCGTCGTGCGGCAGGCGCCCGGCACGGAAATAAACGTGCAGGCGCAGCGCGGCTGCATATCGCGGCGGAACACGTCGCCGCCGGTCTCGCCCAGAAACGCATACAGCCGCACATTCGCGCCCAGCTGGCTGAGCACCCGCGCGACGTTCACGCCCTTGCCGCCCACCAGCAGCCGCGGACGCTGCCCGGGATAATCCTCCCCCGCGGCAAAGCCGTCGATTTCGTAGATTTTGTCGATTGCCGGATTGAGGCAGAGCACATGGATCGTCATGGTTTCTCCTTGTTCTTTCTGCGCCGTCAGAGCACCTGAACGGCGATCGTATACCCGAACACCCAGAGCGCGAGCCACGCCGCCCACAGCCCGAGCAGCGCCGTATGCCCGCGCCGCCCAAGCGGCAGCTGCGCCATCATCAGCGGCAGCGTGCACATCGCATACAGATACCGCGGACCAGAGAGAAGCCACGTGGGCGAAAGGACGACGGCGACGTATACGAAGCTGTACGCCGCCAGATCAAACGGCAGATACCGCGCGCGAAACGCCAGCAGAAGGTAGACGCCCAGCATGCACAAAAGCTGGAATCCCCACGTATACAGCCAGTCGCTCTCCCCGACGGTCGTCAGGAAATAATGCATGGTGTTCGCCGTGGAATCCCAGAAGGTACCCGGCGCCTGAAACCAGTTTTCTTTCTGGTAGATCATGTACGTCAGCGGATGCCCGGTGACGGCCGCGTTGACGCCCCAATAGGCAAACAGGCCGCCAAAGACGATCAGCACCTGCACGGCGCAGGCGAGCACGGCGCGCGCCGTCAGCCGCCTTTGGGGAATCAGCCCCAGCGTGCGGATGATCAGCAGCCCCGCGA
>JAUMYC010000405.1 GCA_030528845.1 Eubacteriales bacterium | reverse complement strand
GATGCGCTCGTCCTCGTCAAGCACCGCCGTCAGATCCATCTTCTGGTTATACTCGTCCAGAATCGCATGAAACGCCTCAAAGCGCTCAATCGCCGTCATATCAAAGTCCACGCCCATCGTCTCAAGGCCGCGGATCAGCCGTTCTTTGTTCATAGCATGCTCTCCAGCCAGAGCTTCACCCAGCTCAGGCCCTCTCTGAAGTGATTTTTGATGAAGTATTCGGGCTTTGACGGGCTGCCCTTGCCCGTGGCGGAGATTCCCGTCTGGCGGCAGAGCTCCAGCGCGCGCGCCACGTGGTAATCGCTGGTGACGACCAGCGCCTCGCAAAGCCCGCGGTGATCCATGATCGCCTTGGCGTACTTGAGATTCTCGCGCGTGTTGAACGACGCGGTCTCCGCCACGACGTCCTGCGCCGGCACGCCGCGCGCAATCAGCCAGTCGCGCATCACGTCGCCCTCCGCGCGCGGCTCGTTGGCGCCCTGCGCGCCGCAGACGATGATCAGCTGCGGCTTTTTTTGGTAGCTGTCAAGGGCGGCCGTCAGCCTGCGCTCAAGCGCCACCGACGGCGTGCCGTCCTCTTTGACCTGCGCGCCCAGCACGATGATCGTGTCCGAATCGCCGACGGGCGGCAGATGCGTCTCCTTGTAATAGACGAAGGCCATCAGCCCCGCGGCGCAGAAAACGCCCAGCAGAATCAGCGCAGTCATCGCCGCGAGCAGCCTCCTTATCGTTTTGTTCAATCCGTTTGTCTCCTTCTGTTTCAGGGGTCTTCCTCAAAGGCCGCCTTGCCCGACAAAAGATGCAGCCAGACGTTCTGCGCCTCGCGCAGCGTGCCGCGCCTGCCCGGCACATTGCGGCTGTTCATGACGTAGCTGAAGTTGCTCGGCGGAAGGGGATCTGTAAACTGGCTCTCGCGGATCATGGAATGCGTGCAGTCGCCGGAGAAGATCAGGTGATCGACGAGCCGGATGCCGATGGGCGCGAGCGCCCACGCCAGACGCATGGTCGAATCGATGTCCGCCTGCGAGGGCTCGGCATGCCCGCCGGGATGGTTATGGCAAAGAAGCACGCCGTGCGCGTTGTGCTGCAGGGCGATCTCCACGATCCTGCGCGGATAGATCGCCACTTCGTCGATCGTGCCGCTCTGCAGCAGGCTGCGGTGCGTCACGCGCCCGCTCTGATCCATGCAGATCATGAAGAGCAGCTCGTCGTGCAGCCCGGTAAACAGCGGCGCGCAGTAGCGCTTCGCCTCGTCGTAATTGGTGATCACCGGGCGCTCGCCCAGCGCGCTCAGCTGATAACAGCGCATGAGTTCCGGCATCATCGTCAGCAGCAGCGCGGCGCGCTCGCCGACGCCGCTCACCTGCGTGAGCTCGTTGATATCCGCCTCCAGCACCTGACTGAGCCGCCCGAAGCGGTCAATCAGGCTGTGCGCAAGGGGATTGACGTCCCGCTGGGGAATCGCGTAGGTCAGCAGCAGCTCGAGCACCTCATGCTCGGAAAAGGAGGCAAGCCCCTCGCGCATAAACCGCGCGCGCAGCCGCTCCCTGTGTCCGCTGTGGATCGATTTTCCCTCGTCTTTTGCCATCGCCGGATTCCTCTTTCCTGTCATTTCCCGCGAATCATCTGCGTGAGCGCCTGTTCCAGTTCCTCCATGGTATGCATGACGGGGCATCCCGTCTTTTC
>JAUMYC010000404.1 GCA_030528845.1 Eubacteriales bacterium | reverse complement strand
AAACAAGCAGATTTCTTCTTTGATTCATATATATCCCATCCGCAGCATCCTGCAGTGTATTTTTACAGCGCATCCCTGTCTCCCGTATGCCGGAGAGGATCCGTGCTGCATATAATCCAATTGATTATTTTACATCCTTTTCCCGGACAATTCAAGTGCGCCCGCCGCTGAAAACCGCTTTTCTCCCCTGTCTTTTCAGCAAATTGCGCCTCTTTGCGTAAAGAGCCGTTTTTTGCTGCCGCGTCTGGGCAAAGGGCGCCGCCGGTCCTGCATGAACAACAATCCCGCCTCCACATAAGGAAGCGGGATTGATTGATTCAGTTGTCTTTCCCTTCCGCGGACAGACCGCGCTTTACCACGTCTTGTTCATCGCGTCCAGCGCGTACTGCACGTAGAGCGCGGCGCCGGAGGCCATCGCGTCCTCGTCGAGGTTGAAGCGGCGGTGATGCAGCGGATAGACGCAGTCCTTCGCTTCGCTGCGGCAGCCGACGAACGCGTAGATGCCGGGGTAGCGCTCAAGCATGTAGGAGAAATCCTCGCCGCCCGGCGTGCGGTAATACTTGGTGAGCTTCTCCTCGCCCAGCGCCGTGCGCACGGAATCCGCCGCGAGCACGCTGCAGTTTGCGTCGTTGATCGTGGCGGGCATGTCGCAGTAGTAATCGAATTCATACGTGCCGCGGTACGCCGCGCAGGTGTTGGCGATGATGCGCTCGATCATGCCCGGCAGCTCCTTCTGCAGCTGCGGGTTGAAGGTGCGCACCGTACCCAGCAGCTCCGCCGCGTCGTCGATGGTGTTGGCGGCGCTGCCCGCATGGAAGGAGCAGATGCTCACCACGACGGTGTCGTTGGGGTTCGTCTCGCGGCTGGCGATGCTCTGCAGCGCGTCGACGACCTTGCAGGCGATGTAGATCGGGTCGATGGAATAATGCGGCATCGCGCCGTGACCCGACTTGCCGATGATGCGGATCTTCATGAACGCGCAGGAGGAGTAGCGCGGACCTTCGTCCACGGACACCAGCCCGCTTTCGATCATCGGCAGCACGTGCATGCCGCAGACGGTGTCAATGTCCTCCATCAGCCCGGAGTTCATCATCTCCGTCGCGCCGGCGCGCTTGCTGGTCGCGCATTCCTCCGCGGGCTGGAAGATGAACTTGACCGTGCCGGTGATCTTGTCGCGGTTGGCGGCAAAGATCTTCGCCGCGGTCAGGAGCATGGCGATGTGCGCGTCGTGACCGCAGGCATGCATCACGCCCTCGTTCTTGGACTTGTAGGGGACGTCGTTTTCCTCCGTGATGGGCAGCGCGTCGATGTCCGCGCGCAGGCCGACCACCGGACCGTCGCCGCCTTTGAGCGTCGCGATCGTGCCGGTCTCGCCGACCGTCTCATAGGGGATGCCGAAAGCGGCGAGCTCCTCGCGGATGCGCTT
Organism: Eubacteriales bacterium; assembly: GCA_030528845.1. Next base: position 262 of record JAUMYC010000404.1, on the reverse strand, counting down.
CGCCGTTTCAAATTCCTTCCAGCCAAGCTCCGGATACTGATGGAAATGACGGCGCATGGCGATGGTGTAGTCCTTGTTTTCAAGCACAGCTTGCATGACGTTCATAGGGATTCCCTCCGTGCTTTGATAAAAACCCTCTGCCGCGCAGGACGCCCCGCGCGGGAGAGGGTCGGTAGGTTGTGTGGTGATGACGCGGCCGAACCGGGCGCGGGCACAGCCCGCCGTGAGCGGCATACGCGTTCCGGAGCGCCCTCTGCGCGAA
>JAUMYC010000403.1 GCA_030528845.1 Eubacteriales bacterium | reverse complement strand
AGGTATTTGATCTGCGTCCCGGCGCGCTGATCGAGCGCCTTATGCTGCGTGAGGTACGCTACGAACCGCTGGCCGCATACGGGCATTTCGGTCGCATCGATCTGAAGATGCCCTGGGAGCAGACTGATAAAGCGGATGAACTGAAGATTGCCGTGACCAGCAATGAAGTGAAGCGCCGCAGGCGTATGGACCGCTATGCGTGATTTTTCACTCCCACTGGAGGCTGTAGTGATCAGAGCGCCTCCCCAACTGAATAGACGGACGAACCCGCCGCCATGCATGGACATGTGCGAGAGCGGGATTTTTTGTGCCCTTTTTTCATCGTGAATAGGAAGGAGAACATCATGACCATGGATATCAAAATGCTCAAGGCAATCTCGGACGGTGCGCAGATCATGGCGTCGCAGGCGGAAGAGATGGCTGTGTTCGCTGCCGGTATGGCAGAGGGCGCGAAGCAGATGGCAGAAAGTATGCGGGCAGTCGTAGAAGATTGTGCTGAGCAGATCAGGCAGCGCAGAGAAGCCGGTGTTTCGGAGGAAGCCGCGCTGGGTGAAGCCTTTGAAAGCATCAAGCCGAATGCTTGCCCCACACAGCCCCAGACTTCCCCCTGTGGCGCGACGCACGCCGCATCCCCGGCAACGGGCGCTCCCGTCAGCGAAACCCCGACAGCGGCAAACGTGGCCGCAAATACCGGCAAGGACGAGCCGACCATCGATCTGGTGACGCTGCGTGCTTTCGTTGCAAGCAAGTCTTCGCCGGAAAGCCGTGCGAAGATCAAGGCGATTCTGCGCAAGTACGGCGCTGAAAAGCTTACCGAACTGAACCCAGGCGTATATGCTGCCGTCAAGGCGGAGGTGGCTCAGCTGTGAATGAGATTCAGCATTCCGCGCGTGCTCATGCCCGCCTCAACGCATCGTCCTCTCATCGCTGGATGATGTGTCCGCCGTCCGTGAAGCTGTCTGAGCAGTTTGCGGACAAGCCTTCGCCCTATGCAGAGGAAGGCACATTTCTTCATGAACTGTCTGAATTGAAGCTTCATCGCTACCTTGGCGATATGCCGACTGAAGTGATCGATGCGCAGTACATGGAGCATAAGGACAACGACTTCTATTCGGACGAGGCAGAAAGCGTTACGGATGAATATGTGGCTTTCTGCATTGAAACCATCGAGGCGGTACGTTCTTCCTGCGCGGATCCGCTGATCATGGTAGAACACAGACTGGATTACAGCGAGTATGTTCCGGACGGCTACGGCACGGGCGATTTGCTGATCGTTGCAGACGGCGTCATCGAGGTCATTGACTTCAAGGGTGGGCGCGGCGTCCGTGTCGATGCGCATCGGAACAGTCAGCTTATGCTGTATGGTCTGGGTGCGCTGTTGGAATTCGATCCGCTGTATGACATTCATACCGTGCGCGTGACGATTGTGCAGCCGCGTCTTTCCAATACCTCCACCTATGAGATCGGTGCGGATGACCTGATCCGCTGGGCTGAGACAGAAGTTCGCCCGAAGGCGCTGCTGGCGGCGAAAGGCGAAGGCGAATTCTGCGCCGGCGAATGGTGTCGCTTCTGCAAAGCACGTTACACTTGCCGCAAACGCAGCGAGTATCACATGAGACTGGCTGAACGGGATTTTAGGCAGCCGGATCTGCTCTCCGATGAGGAGATCGCCGATATCCTGCCCGTTGCC
>JAUMYC010000402.1 GCA_030528845.1 Eubacteriales bacterium | reverse complement strand
GGACGATTTCAACGGCGTCCATGGTGCGCAGATGGCAGGCGGGAATGAAGCCGACTTCCTCGGTCAGCTGGGGGCGCAGCTTGCGGATGTCGTTGTCGGTCTCGCTGAGGCGGTCGAGGGTGGAGCCGGAGAAGGTGATGATGCCGACGGCGCCGGCCTTGACCACGGCTTCGTAGGCGGGCTTGCGCAGATAGTCGTTCAGCAGAACGATCTTGCCCTTGCAGTTGGCCAGATGAACGGGAGAAGCATTCTCGGCATAGTAGAACTCGGCGTCCAGACCGCCCTCGGGCGTGGATTCGCAGCGCTCGTAACCGGTGATTTCATATTCCTTGACATAGGGCTCGGTGACCACCAACTTGGCGTGGTGAACCTTGCCGCACTCGACGGGGAAAGCTTCGATATGGGCTTCAACGCCGGCTTCCTTGGCAACCTCGCAGAGGCGCTCGGCAGCGCGGAGTTCGTCGTCAGAGCAGCTCACGCGAACGTAAGCCAATTCCTTCAGAAGCGCAAATGCGCGGCGTGCGGATACATCCATTGGGTTTGTCCTCCTTGGTAATGTAAATTTATGTCGCATCCATTATATCATATGCCGTCCGCCACGGTAAAGCCCCGGCAGCGGTGTTTTTTTACTTGATGAATGCTCAATCATCGTTTATAATAGAAAGTGGTAAATTAGGGGGAGGTATGCCCTGATGAATAAATTCTGTCTGAATACGCCCGTTGAACTGAAGGTCGCCGCCGATCCCGGCATGATGCTGGTGATCCGCCTGACCACTGCCGGCGTTGTGACCCGCGCGGGTCTGACCATCGATGCGATGGACAATCTGAAAATCGCCACCGAAGAAGCCTGCAACTGCCTGATCGGTCAGGAAAACCCGCCGAAGCAGCTGGGGCTGACTTACGTCTGCCGCGACGATTCCCTGTTCATCACCGTCTGCGGACTGGACATGGACTGCGCGTCCTGCGAAGCCGACGAAGCCGAGCTGGACGTCATCCGCTGCATCCTTGAATCTCTGGCCGACGAAGTTTCTGTCGATCTGTGCGACGGCCGCATCCGCGCCATCGAGCTGCGCGCGGCTCTGATCTGAGGAGGCGCAGCATGTATACCGCCAAAAATATTGTGCAGGGCGACGCGCTGCTTGCGCAGTATGCCCTGAGCCGTGCGCCCGACCTGCGCGACGCGATCGTGGAGGCCTATCTCTACATCGCCGAAATTGTCGCGCGGAAGTTCTCCGGCCGCGGCGTGGACTATGACGATCTTTATCAGGTGGCCGCGCTGGCGCTGGTGAAGGGCATCGAGCGTTTTGACGCTGAAAAAGGCATCAAATTCGCCAGCTTCATCACCCCCACCATGGTCGGCGAGGTGAAGAACTACTTCCGCGACCGCTCCCGCACCATCCGCCTGCCCCGCCGCAGCGCGCAGATGGCCCGCGAACTGCGCGAGGCCAAAGCAAAGCTCGAGCAGGAGCTGGGCCGTTCGCCCAAGGTAAGCGAACTGGCCGAGGCCATGGGCGTGACCGAGGCCGACGTGCTGGAAGCGATGGAACTGGGCAACGCCATGACCCCCGCGTCGCTGGACGCGCAGGTAGCCGAAGAGGACAGCGAAACGCCTCTGTCCAATTTCCTTGGTTTCAACGACACCGGATATTCCGATTTTGAACGAAACGATATGCTGGAACGCGCCATGTCGTCGCT
>JAUMYC010000401.1 GCA_030528845.1 Eubacteriales bacterium | reverse complement strand
GGAGATCACCAAGTCGATGGTCAACAACTACGTCAAGCACGGTCTGCTCGCGCGCCCGGAAGGAAAGAAATATGCCCGGGAACACCTTGCGGCGCTGCTGGAAATTGCGGTGCTCAAGCAGGCGATGAGCATGGAGAGCATCCGTGCGCTGCTTGAGATCCTCTCGCGCGGCGGCGCGCAGGCGGGCTATGAGCGCTTCTGCGCGCAGGTGCATGCCATGCAGGCGTGCGTGGAGAGCGGAAACGTTTCGCTGGATATGACGAAGATGAGCGATGAGGAGCAGGCGCTCTGCCTGGGCATTGCGGCGGCGGTGAGCACGATTGCGCTCAAAAAGCGGCTCGGCGCTGCGCAGTGAACAAAATTTTCGCTGCCCGGGCGCATGAAGCGTCTGTGTATCGTCATATATATGAAAGGAAATCCGTATCGGAGCGACGAATTGTCAAAAAGCCTTGAAATATGCTTTCGTTGTGGTTTATACTAAAAAGAGATATACGGCAAATCAGGAGGAGGGCTGACCCATGTTTTGTCCCCATTGCAATAACAAGATTCCGGACGGATCGAACATCTGTCCGCTGTGCTATGCCAATCTGGCGGGCGTAAAGCCGCAGAAGGCCGCGCCCGCGCCCGATCAGGACGGCGAGAAGCCGCAGAAGGCTGCGCCCGCGCGCAAGAGCACGAAGAAGGCCGCCTACACCCAGGGCAGCCGCGGCAGCAAGAAGAGCGCCGACAGAACGCCCATGATCATCGCCATCGGTCTGATCCTGATTCTGATCGTGATCATCGCGATGATCATCCGCTCCATGTTCGGCGCGGGCGGTACGCCGGCCAAGCCGGTGGTGACCGCTGCGCCGCAGAACAACGTGAATTCGGAGAACTTCGTCGTCTTCGGCGCGACGCCGGTTCCGACCGCGCGTCCGGTGATCACGCCGACGCCGTACATCGAAATCACGCCGACGCCCGCGCCCACGCCGGAACCCAAGTATGACCCCCTGCGCAAGGGCGACGAGGGTCCCGAGGTTGTGACGCTGCAGCAGGCGCTGGCGGAGCTGGGCTATCTCAACGGCGCCGCCGACGGCAACTTCGGCACCGGCACGCAGACCGCGGTCAAGAACTTCCAGAAGGACAACGGCCTTGACGCGGACGGCATCGCCGGCAGGATGACGCTGGAGGCGCTCTTTGCCAAGTCTTCCGTGACGCCGATTCCGGAGACGACCGTCGGCCCCGGAGACATCATGGATCTGCCGGGCTGATCAAGACGCACAAAAGAGGCTGTAAAGCGATGAAACTTTACAGCCCCTTTTCTGATTCCGATGCTTTTTTGTAAAGGGAGTATCCAATGAAAAAACGCGTATGGATCCTGATCCTCTGCCTGATGATGGGCGTGGGCTGCGCCAAGGCGGCGCCGGAGCTTTCCGGCGTGTTCGCCGGGGACGCTTCGCTGATCTCGGGGCAGGAGGGCTGGTATATTGAATTCAGCGCCACGGAGGGCGGCAGGCTCGCCCTGCAGCTGCTCAGCGGCGAGACGGGCGAGTTTGTCGCGGACGTCGGCGCGAAGGCGATCGACGCGGGCAGCGGGCGCATCGGCTGGAACGGTCTGCTTGCGGACGGCACGCCCGTGCCTGCGGGCAACTATATGCTCACCGTGCAGCTGAAAAACTACTGGAACGAGGAGAGTACGCCCAGCGTGCTGTCTTT
>JAUMYC010000134.1 GCA_030528845.1 Eubacteriales bacterium | reverse complement strand
GGACGTAATCCTCATTATAGGGCGCGCGGTAGGGATCGTCCTGAACGGCAACACCCAGAACCGCCAGCTGCGCCATGGCGTACTCCAGCGCTTCCGCAGTATTCTTGCCCTTGTCGGGGCACAGGGAGACGGCGGCGTAGTCCTTGCCTGCCAGACAGTCCTTCAGCAGGCCCGCGAGCACCTTGCCGTTGCCCACTTCCACAAAGATCCGGCTGCCGTCGGCGTAGGCCTTTTCGGCGCTGGTGCGGAAGAGAACGGGGTTCAGCAGCTGCTTTTCCAGAAGTTCGGCAACATTTTCGGTGTAGCCCTCCCCCGTGGCGTTGGCGTAGACAGCGCCGGTGGGCCTCTGCAGCTCCATGCCGTCCAGATACGCGCGGAAGGAAACGGAAGCTTCCTTCATATAGGGGCTGTGGAAAGCGCCGGAGACCTTCAGCCGAACGGCACGGATGCCCATCGCGTTGAGCTTTTCTTCCAGCGCGGCGATTCCTTCGACGCTGCCGGAAACCACCGTCTGAGCGGCGGAGTTCTCGTTGGCGACGTAGACGTTTTCGATGCCCTCGCATGCGGCGGCCAACGTGGCCTTGTCGGTCATGCAGGCCATCATGGCGGCGTTGGGGTCCGCCTTGCTCATGAGCGCGCCCCGCTGCTTTGCCATGGCGATCAGGGTTTCATAGTCCATCACGCCGTCTGCCCACAGGGCGACCAGCTCGCCGAAGCTGTGGCCGATGAAGGTGTCGGCCTTCAGGCCGCGCTTGGTGAGAATGTTATACAGGCCGGCCTCGGTGGCGGCCAGAATGGGCTGGGTATTGGCGGTATTATTGATGGCAGCTTCCGCAGCGGCAAATTCCTCGGGCAGCAGCGCCTTGGGATAGAGGATCTCGGAGATCGGCTCGCCGCCGGCGTTCAGCAGCACATTGTCCGCCTTGGAAACGGCGGTGCGGAGCTCGGGGTAGTTGATGGCGGCTTCGCTGAGCATATTCACCGCCTGCGTGCCCTGACCCGGGAACAGGACGGTGACCTTGCCATCGATCTTCCTGCTGTTGTACGCGACGCCCTTCTGGTTGAAAGAATCGGCGGTGTTCTTCTCCAGCAGTTCCAGAGCCAGCGCGGCCTTTTGGGCGGCCTCGTCGGGCGTTACGGCGACGAACGCCAGACGGAAGCTGCCGCTGCCTGCGTTTTCATAGCGGTAGCAGGCATCCCGGAAGGAGGCGGGCTGCGCGGCCAGATCCCGAATCTTTTCGCTCAGCGCGTCCTTGCTGTCGGCGGTGAAGAGCACGCCAATGGGCGCGCGGCCCACGCGGTACGCATCCTCGTGCTCCGGCGTATATTCCTCCAGCACCACATGGAAGTTGGTGCCGCCAAAGCCGAAGGCGCTTGCACCGGCCCGGCGGACGGGCTGGGCGTCATTGACGATCCACGGCTGAGACTTTTTCAGAACGGTCATCCGGCTGTCCACCAACGCGGGGTTGGGCGTTTCCATGTTGATGGAATTGGGCAGCACCTTGTGGTGCAGGGCCAGAGCCACCTTCATGCAGCCCGCGATGCCGGCTGCCAGACGCATATGGCCCACCTGGCTCTTGACGGAGCCGATGACGGTCTTGCGCTTGTCGCTCTTGGGGAAGGCCGTGGTGGCGGAAGTGACCTCGCAGGCGTCGCCGGCTGCGGTGCCGGTGCCGTGGGCTTCCAGCAGGCCGATGGTATCCATATCCACTTCGGCATTCTTGTACGCCCGCTTCAGGGCGCGGATCTGGCCCTCGGGGCTGGGCGCGTAGATGCTCTTGGCCCGGCCGTCAGAGGAGGAGCCGGAGCCGCAGATGACGGCATAGATCTTGTCGCCGTCCCGCTCGGCGTCGGAAAGACGCTTGAGCACCATAATGCCCACGCCGTCGCCGATGATCATGCCGTCGGCGTCGGCATCAAAGGGCTTGATCTTGCCGGTCTTGGAACAGGCGGGGGTCTTGGTGAAGGACAGATAGGTCACGGGAGAATTATCCAGATTGGCGCCGCCCACCAGCATCATGTCCATGTTGCCGCTGACCAGCTCATCCACCGCAAACTTCACCGCGCCCAGAGACGCGCCGCAGGCAGCATCCACGGAGCAGGAGGTGCCGCCAAGGTCGAAACGGTTGGCGATGCGGCCGGCCACCACGTTGGGGATGTAGCCGGGGTTATCGTCCTCAGACCACTCATGCTGGGTCTCCAGAAATTTTTCCACCATCAGATCGGCAGCCGCCTCGGGCACGCCGTTGTTCACCAAGATCTTTTTGATCTTATAGCGCTGGGTACGGCAGTGCAGGCTGAACACATGGCTGGCCGTGCCGGCAGACATGATGACGCCGGTATTCTCACGGTCGAAAGGCCGTGCGTTCTTTCCATAGTAGCCCGCATCGATCAGCGCCTGGCGGGCGACGATCAGGCCGAAGAGCTGGTCCACCGCGGTATGCTCCATGACCTTGGGAGAGATGCCGAATTCCTTCGTATCGAATTCGACCGGGCCGGACTGTCCGCCCATCTTGCAGTAGGACTTATCGGGCACGTTGGGGTCGGGATCGTAGAACTCCTCCAGCTTCCAGAACTCCGGCTCCACTTCCTTAATGGAATCCTTGCCCTCCACGATATTCTGCCAATACTCGGTGAAATCCGGAGCGCCGGGGAACACGCAGCCCATGCCGATGATCGCAACTTTTTCTTTCATATTCTCTATGAGCCTCTTTTCTTACAGCTTGATCAGAATTTACGGAATCGGGTATAGCGGTCCTGAACGATATCCTCCGGAGGCATATAGTCGTAGCGCGCCACAAAGTCCAGGATCGCGCTGTGCATCACCACGGCGATCTTGTCCACCGTCTCGGACGTAGCGCCGCCGAATTCCGGGATGATCCGCTCGATCACGTTCAATTCCGCCAGATCCTGCGCGGTCAGCTTCATGATCTTCGCGGCCTCCTCCGCCCGGCCTTCCGTCTTCCAGAGGATCGCGGAATAGCCTTCGGGGGAGAGGATCGCGTAGGTGGAATGCTCCAGCATCCAAACCTCGTTGCCGGCTGCGATGGCCAGCGCGCCGCCGCTGCCGCCTTCGCCCACCAGAATGCACAGCACAGGCACCTTCAGCCCCGCCATGGTCATGATGGACTCGGCAATAGCCGTGCCCTGTCCCCGCTCTTCCGCGTCAATGCCGCAGAACGCGCCGGAGGTATTGATGAAGGCAATGACCGGCCGGCCGAATTTCTCCGCCTGCTTCATCAGGCGGATGGCCTTGCGGTAGCCCTCGGGCTTGGGCATGCCGAAGTTGCGGTAGATGCGCTCCTGCATCGACTTGCCCCGGAGGTTGGCCAGCACAGTCACCGGCTGGCCGCTGAGCAGGGCCAGACCACCGACGAGCGCGTGGTCGTCGCCGAAGCAGCGGTCGCCGTGCAGTTCCCTGAAATCCTCAAAGATCCGCTCGATATAGTCCATGGACGTTGCACGCTCGCCGCTGCGGACCATCTTCACTTTTTCCCACGCGGTCTTTTCGCCATGATCGCGCAGCTCCTCGCTGGCATGGTCCAGCTGATGATCCGGTTGGACCTGCTTTCTCAGGTACTGATGCTCCCGATGGGAGGGATGGGCGTACAGCAGATAGTGCAGGGTATTTTTCAGGTTATGCCTCTCCACCACGCGATCGACCATGCCGTGCTCCAGCTGGAACTGAGCGGTCTGGAAGCCGGCGGGCAGCTCCTGCCCGATGGTCTGCTGGATGACGCGGGGGCCGGCAAAACCGATCCTCGCCTGAGGCTCTGCCAGGATGACGTCTGCCAGAGTGGCAAAGCTGGCGGTCACGCCGCCCATCGTGGGGTCGGTCAGCACGGAGCAATAGAACAGCCCCGCGTCGGAATGGCGCTTTACGGCCGCGGCGGTCTTTTCCATCTGCATCAGGGAAATGATAGCTTCCTGCATTCTCGCGCCGCCGGAGCAGCAGAACAGGATCACCGGGAGGTTTTGTTCCGTCGCCCGTTCAAAGGCCAGCGTGATCCTCTCCCCCATGGCGCGGCCCATGCTGCCGATCATGAAGTTGGGATCGCATACACCGATGACCGTGCTGTGGCCGCCGATCTTGCCAAAGCCCACGGTCACAGCCTCGGAGCTGCCGCTCTTTTGCCGGGCCGCTTCCAGCTTTTCGGGATATCCGGGCGTATTCAGCGGGTCGCAGATGCCGACTTCTTCAAACCACGGCTCAAAGTGGCCGTCGTCGAGCACCATGATCAGGCGCTCTTTTGCGCCGATGGGCATATATTTTCCGCACACCGGGCAGATATAGTGCCGATCCCAGACGTCGGCCCCGGTATGTACGGTCTTACACTTTGGGCATACCGCCTTGATGGCGCTGAAGTCCATATTGCTCGCCGTCTCTTTGGGAGAAGCGATCTCTTTTTGCTTTTTGATTCCTATTGCGGGCATTTGCATTCTCCTTATCCGCGTTGCTCTCGTCGATTCAGCCGTTTCAATTTATGACAGCTGCTGTATATCCGGCGTCCGGATCATTCCTCAGCCCCGAGAATACTGCTTCTTCTCATCATCTCGAACACATCGTCCTGACGGATCGGTTTGAAGTACAGGTAGCCCTGTCCGTAATCGCATCCGATATCTCGGACAAACGCATCCTGCTCCTTCGTTTCGATCCCCTCGCAGACCACTTCATTGCCCAGACGCTTGGCTGTTGCGACCAGCGCACGAAGCGCCGCCGCGTTCTGTTCCGTGCAGGCATTCAGCAGCAAAGAGGAGTCGATCTTCACGATATCAAGAGGATACTGCGTCAGATCCTTTTCCGAAGTAACGCCCGTGCCGTAGTCGTCCAGGATGATCCGGAATCCCGCGGCTTTGAGCTGCTTCAGATTATCGATCATCTGCCCGGCGTCGGTCTCCTGCTCGTGCTCCGTGATCTCAAGCGCCAGCATATTGTGGGGTAGGCCGTAATGATCCGCGCTCTGCGTCAGATCCTGAACGAGATCGACTTCCGAGAGCGTCTTTCGGCTGAAATTGCAGGAGATGCAGTCCATTCGCTCGCCCGCAGCCAGCGACCGGCTCAGCCAAGCGCAGCATTTGCGGAAGATGTAGCGGTCGAATCTCGGATACAATCCTTTGGCGTCGATAGCCGCGAGGAACCGATCCGGAAAGATCACGCCACGCTCCGGATGCTCCAGACGGGACAGCACTTCACCGTTATATGTGGTGTTCGCCCGATAGTCCATCACCGGCTGGATCACCAGCGTGAACAGGTCCTGCTCCATAAATTCTTCCACCCGATCCTGTAATTCCAACGCTATCGGTCTCTGAACAATCGGCGCAGGCCCCGGATACGCTGCGGAAGTCACGATACCATCTTTCATACGATCTCCATCCTCCAAAAGTTTCGATCTGAATCCCTTTGTCCTATAGATGCACAAACAAAAAACCGATCCATCCATACTCCGTAATTCCTGTTTGCCGGCAGCTGCCGAACCCAAAGGAACCGAGTATAATAGACCGGTTGCGCTATTTACTCCGTATTGCACAAGCGCCCAAATACGTACAATACTTCACAGTAATCCTATTACATGCACTCTCGAATTTGGATATATGATATCGCTGATCACGCCGTTTGTCAAGCATACATTGTTCATTTTACAAAACATTTTCCTTGCGCATATCGCGTTGCACAGCGACGGCGAAAATGGTATACTATTAAATGAGGAAGTCTGTTCAACCGGAATATCTCAGGAGGCGCATGTCCGTGAATCGTCCCGACCGCTCAAAGCAGGCAGCCGCTTTTTTCTTCACCCTGACCATCGCGCTGTTTGCTGCCTTCTTTCTTTATATGTATTGCTTCGAAGAGATCTCTGTTTATCAGTCCGGCACGCCCCACAGCTACCGCGTCATCAGCGATGTACAGACACAGCAAAAGATCGACGATACATCACCGGTCGGCATGCAGAAGGTATACAGCTGGGACATTCATTTGGAGCCGAATCAGGATAATTGTCTGTGTTTCAATGTCTCCCATAACCATATTCAGGTCTATATGGAAGATGAGCTGATCTACAGCCTCACCGGTTCGGAAAACAACCGCATCGGAAAAAATGTCAGCAGCAACTGGTGTACCATTCATCTGGAACAGGAGCATAACGGGAAGACATTGACCGTGATCCTGACCCCTCTGTTTGAGGCCGCCGTCAGCAAGGAACCCGAGTTCCTTCTGGGGTCCCATTACGCCATTGCCATGGATTATCTCACCGACGAGATAGCGCTGCTGGTGCTCTCTGTTCTGTGCATCCTGCTGGGGATCTTCGTAGTCGCAGTATCCCTGTATTACCGCTGCGTCGTCAAAACCGGGTCGAATGGGATCATCTATCTGGGCCTTTTTTCCATTGCCATGGGCCTGTGGAAAATCACAGATCTCTACAGCATGCCGCTTCTGCTGCCTGATGCCGCCATGGCCTTGGGTTACATCAGCATAGGGGCGCTGCTGCTGACCGGGCCATGCCTGCTGCTGTATTTCAGCACGCTTTTTGTTGAAAAAAAGCAGCGGATCCTATATCTTCTCTCCATCTTCGCCTCTGTAATCTGCTTAGTCGTTCTGGCTATGCAGCTGCTGGGCATTGCGGAGATCCGACAGAATCTGATCGTCAGCCATGTGCTGCTGATCATTGCCATTGCATCCATCCCGCTGACCTCGCTGATCAACCGGATCAAACATAAAACACCCGGTCTGCAGCGTTCCTGGAAGCTGCTGCTTCTGATCTTCGTGGGGATCGTGCTGGATCTGCTGCTGTATTACCGCAGCAATGGAAGAAGCGTCTTGAGTTTTTCCATTATGGGTTTTATCATCTATACCGCGATCACGCTCATCATCCGCATTCAGAACGTCGCCCAGAAAGCGTATATAGACAGCCGTACCGGGCTCGCTAACCGCGCCCGTTGGTCGGAGCTGATGGACAACAAGATCGCTGTCCCCGAGCCCTACGGCATAATGGTCATTGACCTGAACGGACTCAAGCAGATCAACGATACTATGGGACATGAAGTCGGCGATCAGGTGATC
>JAUMYC010000133.1 GCA_030528845.1 Eubacteriales bacterium | reverse complement strand
GGCAAAGAGAATGGCGTCCAGCATGACGTCTTCGGAAACTTCCTTGGCGCCGGCCTCGACCATCATCACGGCGTCCTTGGTGCCGGCGACGGTGAGGTTCATCTCGGAGAGGGCATGCTGTTCCACGGTGGGGTTGACGATGAACTCGCCGTCCACCAGGCCAATGTTGACGGCGGCGGTGGGGCCGGCGAAGGGGATATCGGACACGCACAGAGCGGCGGAGGAGCCGATCATGCCGATGACGTCGGGCTGGTTGTCCTGATCAACGGACAGCACGGTGGCCACGACGCAGACGTCGTTGCGCATTCCCTTGGGGAAGAGCGGGCGCAGCGGGCGGTCGATCAGGCGGGAGGTCAGGATGGCCTTCTCGCCGGGGCGGCCTTCGCGGCGGGTCCAACCGCCGGGGATACGGCCGACGGCATACAGTTTTTCTTCAAAATCAACGCTCAGCGGGAAAAAGTCGATCCCCGGGCGCTGGGTGGCTGCGGCGGTCGCGGTGACGAGCAAGACGGTGTCGCCGTAGCGCACGAGCACGGAGCCGTTCGCCTGCTGGGCATATTTGCCGAATTCCAGCGTCAGCGTGCGGCCGCCGAGTTCCATGCTATACTCCTTGTACATGGTTCATCCTCCTTGGATTCTTATATTTATATCTTTTATTGATACCGAATGGATTATGCGCGCGGGGCGAAAAGCCCGGCGCAGGAAGAAACTGCCACGGCCCCAAAGTGAAGCGCCGCCGCCCGATATTGACTCGGGCGACGGCGTCATATCATCTTCCCGGGGCGCAAAACAGGAACGGAAAGCCGGATTACTTGCGCAGACCGAGCCTCTCGAGCAGGTTACGATAGCTCTCGATATCGGTGGACTTCAGGTAATCGAGCAGACCCCTGCGCTGGCCGACCATCAGGAGCAGGCCGCGGCGGGAGTGGTGGTCGTTCTTGTTGTGCTGCAGATGGCCGTTGAGGTGGTTGATGCGCTCGGTGAGCAGAGCGATCTGCACTTCGGGGGAGCCGGTGTCGCCCTCGTGGCGGCCATAGGCGGCGATGATTTCAGCCTTCGTCATGGTGGGTTTCCTCCTAAATTCGTATTCCCGCAGCCCCAGCTGGCCGGTGGAGAATCGGCAGGCCGAGAAAAAGCGGATCTTTATTTTGCGGCAAAATGCCACAAAACGCATTGTACCATAAGCCGACCGCCGTGTAAATGACGGTTGGATTAAGTTTGTGCATGCTTAATAGGGCGGCGCGGGGGCTCAGCCCACGAGGCTGGTCACAGGCGTGTTGAGCAGCCCGACGAGCGCGGTGAGGATGACCTCGCCCAGCACGATGACCACCAGCACCGTGATCAGCGCGACGATGAGCGTCCAGATGATGTTGGCGATGGCCCAGTTGCGCTTGCTGACCTTGCGGGTGACGCAGGCGACGATGACGTAATAGAGGATCGGCGCGGCGAGGATGCCGTAGAGCACGGCGGTGGGCAGAGCGAACTTCGTCTGCAGGAAGATGAGCAGGCCGATGACGAGGACGGGGACCAGCGCGCTCAGAAGGAGGGAAAGCATCCAGTTGCCGATCGATACGGCGGAACTTCTGCGGCGTTCTTTTGTCATGGGGAAAATCTCCTTTCGGCGCGCCCTGTGCGAGCGCCGCCTTTAATTATGGATCTCCGGTAAAAAACGGGCAGAAAAAACTGCCCATACGTTACTACCATTATATCCGTCTGTTTTCGCCCCGTCAATGGAAAATGCGACGAATTATGAGCAAATTGTGACGGGAAGCGCGGCTTCTTCCCCTGCGCGGAAAAAAACGGCGCGCCGCTTGAAGTGGAACCGAAGAAGCAATATAATGGTCTATATGTCAGAATCTGCCCTTTTGGCCGGAAAGCGCCGCGCGGGCGGAGGAAAGCGAACGAAACAGGCGAGGGGAGAAAACAAAATGAAACGAGCTCTGGCATGGGCGCTGTGCCTTGCGCTGCTGATGGGGCTGATGCCCGCGCGGCCCGGGGCGGCTCTTGCACAGGAAACGGTCGCCGCCGAGCAGGTGCGGCTGAGCGCGAGCAAGGCGACGATGGATCTGAACGGAAAGAACCAAGGAAAGCTGCGCGTGACGGTCAGCCCGGCGAACGCGACGGAGCCGCTGGTGTGGGTGAGCAACGCGCCCTCCGTGGCGACGGTGGACGATCAGGGCGTTGTGACGGCCGTGGGCGTCGGGCAGGCGATCATCGGCGTGCGCGGGGCGAACACGGCCTGGTCGAAATGCCGGATCACCGTGATCAACACAGGCTCCTCGTCGGGCGGCTCCGCGCCGACGCCCGGCGCAACGGCGCAGAAGGCGGAGATCCGCTTCCGCGTGAGCTCGGCCAAAATGGACCTCAACGGCATCAGCGCGGGTAAGATCGGCTATACGCTCAGCGACCCCGCGGCGCAGGTGGAATGGGTCACGACCAACCCGAACGTGTGCACGGTGGATGCAAACGGCGTGGTGACGGCCGTGGGCGTGGGCAGCTGCATCATCGGCGCGCGCGCAAACGGCGGCAGCTGGGCCAAGTGTAAGATCACCGTGGTCAACAGCGCCAGGCCCGCCTCCGTGGAGGTGGAAACGACCAGCCTCACCCTCTCTCCGGGGAGCTATTACGACTGCAAGGCGAGCATCCTGCCCGAGAGGGCGGATCAGAGCCTGTACTGGAAGAGCGCAGACCCGGCCATCGCCGCGGTGAACCAGAACGGGCGCATCGTGGCGGGCGTGCGCGGCACGACCTACATCCGCGTCTATTCCGCCGTAAACCGGATCATCTACAAGCAGATCACCGTGTCCGTGGGCTTGAACGCGCCGACGCATATCCACGTCGATCAGACGATCTACGAGCTCTCGCAGGGCGCTTCGATGAACGTGGACGCGCGCGCCATGCCCGAGACGGCCGCGCAGGGCCTGATCTACGTCTCGTCCGATCCTTCGGTCGCCTCTGTGGCGGCGGACGGAACGATCACCGGACATAAGCACGGCAAGGCCGTCATCCGCATCTACTCCGCCGAATCGGCGGCGGTCTATACCGCCATCGGCGTGCGCGTGACCGGCCATATGCCCGAATCCATCGGTTTTTCCACCGTCGAGTTTTACTTTGCGCCGGGCGACAGCGTGACGCTCGTGCCCACGATCCGGCCGGAGGGCTGCCTGGATCACGTCGTGTGGCACAGCAGCGATCCGAACGTGGTCAGCGTGGACGCAAACGGTAAGATCACCGCCCTTGCGCAGGGCACGGCGCGCATCACGGCCACGACGGTCTACGGCGCGCTGAGCGCCTCTGTGCAGGTGACGGTGCTCGCGGCGGAATATACCACCACCGTGCCCGCCCGCTATACGAGCGCGGCGGATCTGAAAAAGAACCTTGCCAAGATCGACGCCGTGGAGGAGAGCGCGAACAACGCGCTGGAGACTCTGCTGCGCACCGGCTCGTTGAGCCTGAGCGAGGCCAACGCGCGCAAGCAGATCATCCGTCGTGCCTTCGCCATGTACCGCTTCCCCTGGATGACCCCTGTGGAGCAGCGCTACTGGCGCACGAGCAGCTCTCTGGGCGGCGCGAAGGATTATCAGCCCGGGCGCATGTATTACGGCCTGCCCTATATCCAGTGCGGCACGAGCGGCGATTTCACCGCGCGCCGCTTCAACGAGATCAACGCGGTCTCCGGGGGCTATTATACCGACACGGGCCGGGGCTATTATCTGATGAGCCAGACGAAGAAATATGACGGCATGTATGCCGGAAACGACTGCTCTTCGTTTGTGTCCCTCGCCCAGTGGGGCATGGGCAACGCGCATTCCTACGACTACACCGGCATCATGCTCACCACCCCCGCCTATCGCACGATCGCGTGGGGCAGAGAGATGAAGCCGGGCGACATCCTCGTCATGGACGGCCATTGCGTCATGTTCCTCTATTACACCGATGCCGCGCGCACGCAGATGATGATCATCGAGCAGGGCGGCGGAAACGCGGTCGATATCCACAACACGGTGTGCTGCTCGGTCGTCAACGTGGCGGCGTACCGCTCGGCGGGCTATATCGTCCGCCGGCAGGCCTCCTTTGCCGGCTAAAGGCGGCTTTCCCGCGCATATGCCCCCTTCTTTTTGCGAAGAAAAGAAGGGGGTTCTCTTATACCTGCGCGGCGTGGTATAATGACGGGAGCGAAAGGGGAGAGGAAAATGCGCGAGAGGGCCATCGGCGTGCTCGACAGCGGCGTGGGCGGCGTGAGCACGCTGCGCGAGCTGGCGCGGCTGATGCCGCAGGAGACCTTTTATTACTACGGCGACAGCAAGAACGCGCCCTACGGCACGAAGACGGAGGAGGAGATCCGCCGCCTGACCGGGCAGGCCGCGCGCTTTTTGCTGGACAGGGGGATCAAGGAGCTGGTCATCGCCTGCAACACGGCCACCAGCGCCGCGGCGGCTTCCCTGCGCAAGGAACTGGACATCCCCGTGATCGGCATCGAGCCCGCCGTCAAGCCCGCAGCCGAGGCCGTGGGGGAGGGGCTCATGCTCGTCATGGCCACGCCCGCCACCATCCGGCAGGAGAAGCTGCGGCTGCTGCTGGAGCGTTATGGGAAAAACAGCGTGCTGCTGCCCTGCGAGGGGCTGATGGAATTTGCCGAGCGGCTGGAGCTGGAGGGCGAGCGGCTGGACGCGTATCTTGCGCGGCTGTTTGCGCCCTTTGCCGGGCAGAGGGTGGACGCGTGCGTGCTCGGCTGCACGCATTACCCCTTCCTGCGCCGGGCGATCTCCGGGGCGCTGCCGGGCGTGCCGCTCTTCGACGGCAACGAGGGCACCGCAAGGCAGGCGCGCCGCGTGCTGCAAAGGGAAGGGCTTCTGCGGGAAAAAGGCCCCGGCGGGGTGCTGTTTTTCACCAGCGGAGACCAAAAGGAGCAGACGGAGCATATGCGAGCGCTGTTTGAACTGTAAAATATCCTAAAAAACAGCGCTTTTTTCGCAAAAATTCACTAAAAAGCACTGGACCGGCGAAAAAGGCCTTTTCAAGATGGAATAATTCTGATAATATAAATGTTAGTCTGACGCGTTTAGGCGCGGCATGCGCGCCAACGCGTGTGTAAATAAGCTGAATCCATTTTCATAGGGGGAATACCGAAATGAAGGAACTTACTTCCAAGGACATCCGTAACCTCGCTGTCGTGGGCCACGGAAGCGAGGGTAAGACCACTCTGGTCGAGGCCATGCTCTACACCGCCGGCGTGATCGAGCGTCAGGGCCGTGTGGAAGACGGCGCCACCACCACCGACTTCGATACCGAAGAAGTGAAGCGCCATATCTCCATTTCCGCCGCCGTTGCGCCGCTGGAATGGAAGGACACCAAGATCAACCTCATCGACGTTCCCGGCTATTTCGATTTCGCCGGTGAAATGGTCGGCCCGCTGGCCGTGTGCGAAGGCGCGATCATCCTCGTCGGCGCTGTCTCCGGCCTGACCGTCGGCGCCGAAAAGGGCTGGGCCGCCTGCGAAAAGAATAACGTCTCCCGTCTGGTCGTCATCAACCAGATGGATCGCGAAAACGCCAACTTCGACAAGGCTCTGGCCACGCTGACCGACAAGTACGGCTCCTGCATCGCTCCGATCCAGGTCCCGATCATGAACGGCGGCAAGTTCGAAGGCGTCGTGTCCGTGCTGGACAACAAGGCCTACATGGGCGAAGGCAAGACACTGAAGGAAGTCCCGGTCCCGGCCTCCGTCGAAGACGAACTCGCCACCGCGCGCGAGCTGCTCATGGAAGCGGCCGCCGGCGCCGATGAAGAGCTCATGGAGAAGTATTTCGACGCGGGCGAACTGACCGCCGAAGAAATGCAGCAGGGCCTGAGCAAGGGCGTTCTGGAAGGCACCGTCGTTCCGGTCGTGTGCTGCTCCGGTCTGACCCGCGTGGGCATCGCCCGCCTCCTGGACAACATCGTCTCCATCATGCCCTGGCCGGCCAATCATGCCCTCAAGGGCGAAAACCCGAAGAACGGCGAAGCCGAAGAGCGCGTCTGCATCGAAGACCAGCCCTTCTCCGCCCGCGTCTTCAAGACCATGGCCGACCCGTTCGTCGGCAAGCTGAGCCTGATCAAGGTCACCTCCGGCGTGCTCACCGGCGATATGCAGCTGTATAACGCCAACGCCGACAAGACCGAAAAGCCCGGCACCCTCTATATGCAGCGCGGCAAGAAGCAGATCCCCGTGACCAAGGTCATCGCCGGCGATATCTGCTCTCTGGCCAAGCTCCAGTCCGTCGCCACCGGCCACACCCTGTGCGACGCCTCCAAGCCGATCAAATTCGGCCCCCTGCAGTTCCCGGCCCCCTGCATCAGCAAGGCCGTCTACGCCAAGAAGTCCGGCGAAGAAGACAAGATCTTCTCCGGCCTGAGCAGGCTCATGGAAGAAGACCCGACCATCAAGGTCGAAAAGAACGTGGAGACCACCGAATCCGTGCTCAGCGGCCTTGGCGAGATGCACATCGAAGTCATCACCAAGAAGCTCTCCGGCAAGTTCGGCGCCGAGTGCGTGCTGCAGGATCCCAAGATCCCGTACCGCGAGTCCATCCGTAAGCCGGTCGACGTGGAAGGCCGTCATAAGAAGCAGACCGGCGGCCACGGCCAGTTCGCCGACGTCAAGATCAAGTTCCGTCCGAACGACGATCCGACCGACACCGAGTTCCATTTTGAAGATGCCGTCGTGGGCGGCACCGTCCCGCGCAACTTCATCCCGGCCGTTGAAAAGGGCCTGCGCGACAACATCCTCAAGGGCGTTCTGGCCGGCTTCCCGGTCGTCGGCCTGACTGCGCAGCTCTACGACGGCGGCTACCACCCGGTCGACTCTTCCGAAATGGCGTTCAAGATCGCTGCCCGCCTCGCGTTCAAGCAGCTGACCAACGCCAGCCCGGTCCTGCTCGAACCGATCTACACCGTGCACATCTACGTTCCGGACGAGTACATGGGCGACGTCATCGGCGATATGAACAAGCGCCGCGGCCGCATCATGGGCATGGATCAGGTGGACGGCCAGCAGATGGTCACCGCCGAGGCCCCGCTCGCCGAGATGTTCA
>JAUMYC010000132.1 GCA_030528845.1 Eubacteriales bacterium | reverse complement strand
CTTTTGAAAAAGAAAAGGGTTCCCCGCACCCCTCCTAAAAGAAATCATTATTGGGGGGTCTGTTTTTGCGATAGGATGCGCGGCAGCTATTGTCTGCCGGCACTGCCGGCCTTTTGAAAAAGAAAAGGGTTCCCCGCACCCCTCCTAAAAGAAATCATTATTGGGGGGTCTGTTTTTGCGATAGGATGCGCGGCAGCTATTGTCTGCCGGCACTGCCGGCCTTTTGAAAAAGAAAAGGGTTCCCCGCACCCCTCCTAAAAGAAATCATTATTGGGAAGAAGGGCAAAATTACTTTCGAACGAAATATCCCTTCGGCAAGCATGAATTACAGTTCATGATAACCGAAACGGGGGCGTTCGGTCAAGGGCAAGCCCCTGCTCCGGCCTTTCAAAGGGCGAAATGCCGCCGATAGGACCTCTCTCTTTGTTCCTTACAGGCTTCTTTTGAGGAGAGCGCGAGAACCCCTTTTCTTCTCCCGAAGAAAAGGGGTTCTCGCAAATTCTCTCAAAAGTCAGCTTAGTACATGCCGCCCATGCCGGGGTTGCCGGCGGGAGCCGCGGGCTCCTTCTCGGGGATATCGGCGACGAGGGACTCGGTGGTGAGCACCATCGCGGCGACGGAAGCGGCGTGCTGCAGAGCGGAGCGGGCGACCTTGGTGGGGTCGATGATGCCGCGCTCGGTCATGTTGGTGTACTCATCCTTGGCGGCGTCATAACCGAAGCCGAGCTCGGAGGAGGACTTGATCTTCTCGACGACGACGCTGCCTTCGACGCCGGCGTTGATGGCGATCTGACGGACGGGCTCTTCCAGAGCGCGCAGCACGATGGCCACGCCGGTCTTGATGTCGCCTTCGAGGTCGGCCATGAGGGCGGAGACGGCCTTGGTGGCATAGATCAGAGCGGTTCCGCCGCCGGGCACGATGCCCTCTTCGACGGCGGCGCGGGTGGCGGCCAGGGCGTCTTCGATGCGCAGCTTGCGCTCCTTCATCTCGACTTCGGTCGCAGCGCCGGCCTTGATGACGGCGACGCCGCCGGCCAGCTTGGCCAGACGCTCCTGCAGCTTCTCGCGGTCGTAATCGGAGGTGGTGTCGGCGATCTGGGCGTGGATGGAGGCGATGCGGGCCTTGATCTCGCTCTCTTCGCCGGCGCCTTCCACGATGGTGGTGTTTTCCTTGTCCACCTTGATCTGACGGGCGCGGCCCAGCATATCGAGGGTGGCGTCCTTGAGCTCGAGGCCGAGCTCTTCGGTGATGACCTGGCCGCCGGTCAGGATGGCGATATCCTGCAGCATGGCCTTGCGCCTGTCGCCGAAGCCGGGGGCCTTCACGCCCACGACGTTCAGGATGCCGCGCAGCTTGTTGAGCACCAGAGTGGCCAGCGCTTCGCCTTCGATATCCTCGGCGATGATAAGCAGCTTGCGGCCGGTCTGGGAGACCTGCTCCAGCAGCGGGACGATCTCCTGAATGTTGGAGATCTTCTTGTCGGTGATGAGGATCAGCGGGTTGTCCATCACGGCTTCCATCTTCTCGGTGTCGGTGGCCATGTAGGCGGAGACGTAGCCGCGGTCAAACTGCATGCCTTCGACGACGGACAACTCGGTCTTGAGGGTCTTGGATTCTTCGACGGTGATGACGCCGTCCTTGCCGACCTTCTCCATGGCGTCGGCGATCAGATCGCCGATGTTTTCGTCGCCGGAGGAGATGGACGCGACCTGCGCGATGGCGTTCTTGGACTCGATGGGCTTGGAGATCTCGGCCAGAGCGGCAACGGCGGCCTCGGTGGCCTTTTCGATGCCCTTGCGCACGACCATGGGGTTGGCGCCGGCGGCCACGTTCTTCATGCCTTCGCGGATGATGGCCTGCGCCAGGATGGTGGCGGTGGTAGTGCCGTCGCCGGCGATGTCGTTGGTCTTGGTAGCGACTTCCTTCACCAGCTGCGCGCCCATGTTTTCAAACGCGTCTTCCAGCTCGATCTCCTTGGCGATGGAAACGCCGTCGTTGGTGATCAGCGGAGCGCCGTATTTCTTTTCCAGCATTACGTTGCGGCCCTTGGGACCGAGGGTGATCTTCACGGTGTCGGCCAGCTGGTTGATGCCCTTTTCAAGAGAACGGCGGGCTTCTTCGCCGTACTGGATCTGCTTTGCCATTTTTGTTCTTCCTCCAATAATCTGTTTTGTCTGAAATAATTATTCCACGATGGCGAGGATGTCGCTCTGACGGACGATGATGTATTCCTGGCCGTCCATCTTGCATTCGGTGCCGGCATACTTGGAATAGATGCACTTCTGGCCGACCTGCACGTTCATCACGATCTCCTTGCCGTCCACGTTTCCGCCCGGGCCCACGGCCAGGATCTCCGCCATCTGCGGCTTTTCCTTGGCGGAGCTGGTCAGCAGCAGGCCGCCCCTGGTGGTCTCTTCGGCTTCCACGTTCTTGATCACAACACGATCGCCCAACGGCTTGATAGTCATTTTTATTTCCTCCTCAAGGTGAACTCATTCTTGTTAGCACTCTTTCTGTCCGAGTGCTAATTGCATGGTCATAGTATATCCGTTTTGCGCCCAAAACACAAGGGCTTTTTCCACAGAACCTCGGCTTTCCCGTAAAAAGATGGTAAAACCGGACGGGGCGCGGCGAGGCTCAGCCCTTGCGGGGCTTGCGTGGCTTGAGCGCCTTCTGCACGGCGATGAGCACGGGCGGGTCGAGCGGCTGGTTGAGGTAGCGCCGCACGACGGCGTCGAACTGCAGCGGGTTGAGCCCCTCTGCCCAGCGCAGCAGGTCGTCCAGCTCCTCCTTGCCCTCTTCATGCCCCGGATAGACGCAGATCGTCATCACTCCGCCGGGCGCGAGCAGCGCAAGGCACGCCTGCACCGCGCGCAAAGTGGTCTCGCTGCGCGTGCGCACGGCGTGCTCCACCCCCGGCAGCCAGCCGAGGTTGAACACGACCGCCTGCACCGGCCCGCGCACATATTCGGCTGCGTTTTCATGCCCGGAGAGGATCAGCCGCGCCTGCTCCGCCTCGCCGGCCTCCTCCAGCCGCCGCTGCGTGCTCTCGAGCGCCTCCTTCTGCACGTCGAAGGCCCACACGCGGCCCGTTTTGCCCACCAGACGGCACAAGCGCAGCGTGTCATAGCCGTTGCCCATCGTCGCGTCGATGGCCGCGTCGCCCGGTTCGAGCGCCGCGCTGTGCAGTTCCTCGGCCCATTTCCGGGCAATTCCCATATCGATATTGCGCATTTTCCAACCATCCTTTATACTATGGGGGATATCCTCCGGCTATTCCGGCCGGGCGGCCCCTGAACCCCACTATAATATACCACGAAGCGGGCTTCCCGCAAGAGATACAGAAGAAGGTGTTTTCTCTCATGTACTACGAACAACGGCGACCCAAAAAGCGCAGACGGCGCTCGCGCTACGAAGGCCCGGGCTGCCTCGGGCGGCTGCTGCGCCTGCTGATCGCGCTGCTGCTCGTCTGGGCCATCGCCTCAGCCGGCTGCACGGTGATCGTGGACGGCGGCTGGACGGACGTGCTGCTGCTGGGCGTGGATCACGACGCGGGCGGCACCTCCCGCTCCGACACGATGATCGTGGCCTCGCTCGGGCCGCTGGGGCAAGTGCGGCTCACCTCCATCATGCGCGATACATGGGTGGACATCCCCGGCCACGGCTACGGCAAGATCAACGCCGCCTACCGCTACGGCGGGCCGGAGCTGGCCATGGAGACCGTGAACAGCGCCTTCGGGCTGGATATCCGCCAATACGTCGTCATCTCCCTGCGCACGTTCCCCATGCTCATCGACTCTCTGGGCGGCGTGACGCTCGACATCACGAAGGAGGAAGCCTACGAGATCAACGCAAACCTCGACGCCTCGCGCAGCGTGCTCAAAAAGACCGGCGTGGACACTTCCTATTTGGAGCAGTGGGGCCAGGGGGTGCATCTGACCGGCGCGCAGGCGCTCTCCTATGCGCGCATCCGCTCCATCGGCTCGGATTACGCGCGCACCTCGCGCCAGCGGCAAGTGCTCGAGGCCATGCTCGTGCAGGCGCGCAGCGTGAAAAACCCGCTGGTGCTGATCGACTTCGTCAAAACGGCGCTTTCCGTGACCAAGACGAACATCTGCTGGCCGCAGATCGCCGCGCTGGGCCTGTTCGCGCTGATCCGCAACGACGTGGAGCAGCTTCGCCTGCCCGCCGACGGCACCTTCGAGAGCGGCACCTACGACGGCGTGTGGTGCATCAAGCCCGATTTCGCCGCAAACCGCGCGCTGCTCGAGGAATTCCTCAGCTATTGAACCAAAGAACCTCTGCACGACGTTCGTCCTGCAGAGGTTCTTTTTTTACACATGGTCACTTTTCCTTCGGCAAAACGGCCGCGCGATAGAGCAGCACCAGGCCTGCGCTGAGCAGCACGCCGCCGATGATATCGCTGCACCAATGCACGCCCGAGAGCAGCCTTCCCGCCACCATCAGCGCCGAAAACGCCGCAGCTGCCGCGGAAACGAGCCGACAAAGCGCCCGGCTCTTTATGCGGCCGCACAGCTGCATCGAGGCTGTCGGCAGCACGCACAGCACCAGCATGGTCGTGGAGGAGGGGTAAGACGCCTCCAAGATCCCTTCGATCAGCACCGGCCTGTAATTGACGACCGCGCTTTCAAAGAAAACATATGCCCCCAACACCACGATATAAAACGCGCCGAGGACGAGCAGGCTGCGATCCACCTTCCGCAATTTCCTGCGCGCGGCCCACTGCCGCAGGCCCAGCAGCGCAAAGCCAACTCCGATGCCGACCGGGACCAGTCCCAGCCAATCCGTGAGCACATACAGGCCCATGTGTACTCCCGTCCACTCATGTACGAAACTGTTCAGCGCCGCAAGGCCGACCTGCGAGCCCAGCGGCCCGATCGCCCGCACGTCTACGAGGAGCACCGCCGCCGTCCACAACGCAAACGCTGCCAGCAGCCCGATCGCCGCAGAAACGCTCCGGATTTTTTCTCTTCTCAAAATTCCCGCCTTCTCTCTGTGTCATTCGGCCTGCGCCTGCAGATATGATATAAAAAAAGCGGCACGAATTTCAAGAAACGAGGCGTATCCCGCGTGATACCTTTCGTATCACGGCATTTTGCGCAGCATCTGCGCCTTGACAAGGAGCAAAACAAACAAAACCGCCGCCGCATAGGGCTGCGGGCTGACGATGAAAAGCAGCGTCCCGGCCGCGTTTGCCGCAAGCGAGAGCCTCCTGCCCTGCCTATCGTCCAGCGCGAATCCCAGCGCCCCGGACAAAGCCATCCCCAGCACGGCGACATAATACGCCGCCATCGTATACGGGGCAAGGCCCGTCAGCGCGAGCAGCGGGACCGCACGCACCGGCCCCTGCGCGCTTTGCCGAAACAGCGGGAGGAACAGCAGCAGCACGGCGCTCATGTCCGCCAGCGCAAAGAAGAGGCTTTTCTTCCTCGGTGCGTCCTCCTGCACGGCGATAGTCGGCGCCGCATCTGCGCAGAGCAGCTCGTCTACGCTCACGGAAAAGAACCTTGCAATAGCCATGAGCGAATCGATGCTCGGATATCCTCTTCCGGATTCCCATTTTGAAACTGCGGCCCGGGAAACAAAGAGCAGCTGCGCCAGCTCCTCCTGCGTGAGCCCCCTGCGCTTCCTGTACGCCTGTAATTTCTCGCCGAATTCCATTCTGTTTCCTTCTTCCTTCCGAATAAAACGTCTCCCTGATTGTAGCACGAAGCACCTGCGTTTACAAGGAAGGCAAAGACTTGCGCACGGCGGCCTTTGCCTGTATAATGTAGGATGAAAAAATGGGCATTTACTGCAAAAGGAGCGTTTTTAGCATATGAAGCTTGGAGTCGTGGGCCTTCCGAACGTGGGCAAATCCACTCTGTTCAACGCCATCACCAGCGCGGGCGCGCAGGCGGCGAACTATCCCTTCTGCACCATCGAGCCGAACGTGGGCGTGGTGCCGGTGCCGGACGACCGTCTGGATTTTCTGGCAGAGATGTACAGCCCGGAAAAGTACACCCCCGCCATTCTGGAATTTGTGGACATCGCCGGTCTCGTGCGCGGCGCGAGCAGGGGCGAGGGCCTCGGCAACAAATTCCTCTCCCATATCCGCGAGGTGGACGCCGTGCTGCACGTCGTGCGCTGCTTTGACGACGAGAACATCATCCATGTCGACGGCAGCGTGGATCCCGCGCGCGACATCGAGACCATTCAGATGGAGCTCATCCTCGCCGATATCGAAACCGTCGAAAAGCGGGCCGAGCGCGCGCTGAAGATGATGAAAAACGGCGACAAGAAGTTTGAAGAGGAGCACGAGACCGCCAAGAAGGTGCTCGAGCATCTCAACGCCGGCAAGCCCGCGCGCACCTGCGAGCTGAGCGACGAGCAGAAGGAGCTCATGGCGGATTGGTTCCTCCTCTCCTCCAAGCCCGTGCTCTATGCCGCCAACATCGCCGAGGGCGACATCGGTCAGGAAGAGAGCGACTATGTCAAGGCCGTGCGCGCCGTCGCCGAGAGCGAAAATTCGCAGGTGCTGGTCATCTCCGCGCAGATCGAGGAGGAGATCAGCCAGCTGCCGGACGAGGAAAAGGCCATGTTCCTCGAGGACATGGGCATCGAGCAGAGCGGCGTGAGCCGCCTTGCCCAGCTAGGCTACACGCTGCTCGGCCTCATTTCCTATCTCACCGCCGGCCCCAAGGAGGTCCGCGCATGGACCATCACCGAGGGCACCAAGGCCCCGCAGGCCGCCGGCAAGATCCATTCCGATTTCGAACGCGGCTTCATCCGCGCCGAGATCGTCGCCTTTGAGGATCTCAAGCGCGAGGGCAGCATCGCCGCCTGCAAGGAAAAGGGCCTGTACCGCTCCGAGGGCAAGGAATATGTCATGAAGGACGGCGACGTGACCCTGTTCCGCTTCAACGTGTAAGCACGGGGAGTGGGGAGAGACGTCAGGGGCGCCGCCCCTGAAACCCCGCAAGGGGGAATGATTCCCCCTTGACCCCTCAATATGGGGGATATTGCATCAGCGAAGGGGTGGCAGCGATTGCATAGGGGATGCGTCAGGGGCGCCGCCCCTGAAACCCCGCAAGGGGGAATGATTCCCCCTTG
>JAUMYC010000400.1 GCA_030528845.1 Eubacteriales bacterium | reverse complement strand
CTCGTGCGCCGCGTGCTGCATCTGTTCCTGGATCCCTCGATCGCGCCGGTGACGGCGAAGGAGGAGATGGAGATCATCAGCGAGGGCATGACGGAGGAACTGCTTGAGATGATGGCGCAGAGCGTCGCGCTGCCCAAGGAATTCATCCGCGCGCTGATTAACGGCGTGGTGACGGTCGGCAAAGAATAAAGCGAAAAAAATAGTCCCGCCCGCAGCTTCGTGCTGAGGGCGGGATTTTATCTGTTGGGGGAAAGGGCTGCGCGGCAGCCGCGGGATCAGGCGGCTTCCTGCGAAAGCGCGACCAGCGCGTCGAGCACGCTGTCAAACGTCTCCTGCGGGATGCTCTCCGGGCGGAACGCGTCGCCGGTCACGATGCTTTCGCCGGTGGGTTCGCCGGTCTCCTCGCGGATGGTGAGCGCAGCGACGTCGATCTCCTGCGAAGTTTCGCCGTCCTGCATGGAGACGTAGAACGTCAGCACGGTCTCGCGGAAGGCGTCCGCGCCGCCGTCAAGCATGCCTTCCTGCATCGTGCAGCCAAGGCCGAGGGAGACGGTTTCGCCGTCTTCGACAGCGCTGAGGATGAGGTCGAAGCGGCCGGGCGTGGCGATGCCGGTCAGGTCAAAGGCTTCCCCGTCCGCCTGCGCGCCGACGGAGAAGGCGTTCTCCTCCGCGGCGGAGAGGAAGGAGAAGTACGCGTCAAACACGGTTTCGCCGCCGACGTCGGCGCTCAGCGTATTGAGGTAGAAGATTTCGCCGTTTTCGGTGACGCGGTGATAGTCGTAGTTAAAGCCGATGGGCTCCGCTCCGTCGGTGAGGGTGGTGCTCACATACAGGCACACGGGCGCGCCGTTGGCGTCCATGCCGGCGAGGATGCTCAGACCTTTGGCAAAGTACACGTTGAGCGCGTCATACACCGCGGGCAGCTGCGCCTCGATCTGCGCGAAGGTGACGCCCTGCGCGGCGAGCTCCGCGTCGAGGGCCGCGACAAACGCATCGTCGCTCTTGAGGGTTTCAACCGCCGCGCCGATCAGCGCGCTGACGTCCTCGGGGGTGAGGGTGAGCAGCATGACGGTCTCGGCCGGATCGCCGGCTTCGGGCAGATCGGCGTACTCGGCGGCGGGCATGGTCTCGACCTTGGAAAGGATCGCCATCACGGCCTGCTCAAGCGGTTCGGTGTTGAGCTGAATGTCGGCAAGATCCATGCCGGCGACGGTTGCAGGCAGATTGACGTCCACGACCGGACCGGCGCTCAGCTCCGCCTTGAGCTGGTCGATCTGCTCCTGGGTGGCGTAGCCGCGCGAGATCAGGTAATTGCAGGTCATGTCAAGCAGCGCGGGCAGCGTGTCCGCGCCGATGCGCAGCGCGCCGGGCGCCATGCCGGAGGCAAGGTAGAGCGCGTCGTCCGTCATCTCCGCCGTGCCGTCGATCAGCGTCTGTCCGCCGCCGGTGAGCGCGGCGGAAAGCTGACCGCCGTGCGCGCCCAGGGAAAGACCGAGGCTGTTGAGCAGCGCGGTGGTTTCCGCGTCGAGCAGACCGTCGATCATGCGCAGGGAAATGTCGCAGTTATAGGCGCGGCCCGCGTCAAGCGCGGCGCGCATTTCGTTTTCCGCCAGAGAAAGCCCCGGCATGAGCAGGAGCATGGCGGCGAGCATGAACGCAAGTATCTTTTTCATGATGTATACCTCCCCGTATATCATTGGTGACAGCGGCGTGCGC
>JAUMYC010000399.1 GCA_030528845.1 Eubacteriales bacterium | reverse complement strand
TGGACGCGCTGGATTTTGCGCGGGGCCCCAAGCGCGTGCGCGAGCTGTGCATGGAAATGTTCGGCTTTCTCAGGGAGCGTCCGGAGCCGGAGGCATGGTTCCGCGGGGCGCTGGCGCTGATGGACGGAAACGGCGAAATCTGGAAAAGCACGCTGGTTAACGCCGCGCGCGCAAAGCTTTCCGAGGCAATCGCGCTGATTGATTACGCAATCCGTCTGTGCTCCCTGCCGCTGGGCCCGGCGCATTATCTGGATGCGCTCACCCGGGACAGAGAGAGCGTCAGCGAAATGCTTCAGATGGATTATGAGCCTTTGTCACGCGCCGTTTCCGCCTTCAAGCAGGCTTCCAGCAAAACGCGCGTGAAGAAAACGGGCGACGAAGAGGCCGAAAGGCTGAAGGACGATATGATGGCGCTTCGCACGCGCGTAAAAAACACGCTCAGGAGCGCGCAGAAATACGTAGCTCTGGATGCGGGGCTGTCCGTTCGGGATATTCACGAAAACAAGCCGTGCGTAATCAGGCTGTATGAAATTGCCATGGATCTGAAGCGCCGCCTTGACGAATACAAGCACCGGCGCTGCGCGCTCACCTTCAACGACCTTGAACACCTCACGCTCAAAGCCCTTTCGGACGAACGCGTGGCTGAGCGCGTGAAAAAACGGTACAAATATGTGTTTGTGGACGAATATCAGGATACCTCCGACGTGCAGGAGGCCATCGTCTCCCGCATCGTCCGGGAGAACAATCTCTTCATGGTGGGCGATGTGAAGCAGTCCATCTACCGCTTCCGTCAGGCCGAGCCGAGGCTCTTTCTGGAGAAATATGCCCGCTACGGCAGGGGCGAGGGCGGAACCCTGCTGCCCCTGACCCGCAACTTCCGTTCCCGCCCCGGTATCCTCGATTTTGTGAACCGCATCTTTGAGAAGGTAATGTACGGCAGCGAAAGTGAAATCCTCTACGATGAACTCGCCCGTCTGAACCCCGGCGATCCCGGGCTCACCGGCGGTGCGGTGGAGCTGCATCTGATCGAAAGCGATGCAGCCGATGAGGATGGGGAGGAGCTGAAGCTCTGTGAGCGGGAGGCGCTGTTCATCGCTCAGCGCATCCGTGCCCTGATAGCGGAAAATCCCGCGCTGAAATACCGGGACTTTGCCATCCTCACCCGAACCAAGCGGGGCGTGCTGGGACGCATGGCCGCCGTGCTGACCCGGCAGGGCATTCCCGCCTTTGCCGATGCATCCGAAGAATTCTATGATTCCGTGGAAATCGCTCTGGCGATGTCCCTGCTGCGCCTCATCGCCAACCGGCGCAGCGATGTGGAGCTCATCGGCGTACTGCGCTCCCCCGTGGTGGGACTGAGCAACGAGGAGCTGAGCCGCATCCGCATCCACAGCCCGGAACTGCCCTTCTCGGATGCTGCCGCAGTCTACGCCGCCGGAAGTGACGAAACCGCCCGCCGCCTGCGTTCCTTCCTCGATCGGCTGGAAAAGTGGCGGCTGATGAGCCTGTGCAGCGATCTGGGCATGCTGCTGCGCACGGTCTTTGAAGAGAGCGGCCTTGCCGACTGCGCCGCCGCCCTGCCCGGAGGAATGCAGCGTCGCGCCAATCTCGACCGGCTGGTAAGCGTTGCATCGGCCTACGATCAGAGCATCTCCGGCGCACTGACCCGCTTCCTCGCCCATCTGGAAAAGCTGAAGGAGAAGGGCGACGGCGAAA
>JAUMYC010000131.1 GCA_030528845.1 Eubacteriales bacterium | reverse complement strand
TTACCATCATAGCGCACAGTCCATTTTTATGTCAACACATTCTTTGCGTCCACTCCGTGAAAAGACTTCCACGTCTTTACTATTGACGAATCCGCTTTTTTTGCTTACTATAGTTGCAGGTCGTCATATGCGTCGGCATATGACGACCGAATACGGAACATTGACCGATCCAACATTCAGGAGGTATTCCATGAAAAAAATCCTCGCACTTGTCCTCTGCCTGATGCTGGCCCTTGCCGGCACGGCCGTCGCCGCCGAAACGACCAAGACCGAAGAATTCCCGGCCGTTGTGGAGGACGTTTCCTACGAAGCGTTCCTCGGCGTGTGGGAGCTGGAAAGCGTCGTCATAGACGGCCTCGGCATCCCCGCAGAGGAGCTGATGGAAGAGCTCATCGTGGTCATCGATCATGACAATTACATGGTCGGCGACGAGACCGGCTTCTCCGATGCCCTGCCCTGCTCTCTGGAGGGCCACGAGCTGCTCATGCCCATGCACGACTGGGTCGGCACCATCCGCAGCGACAATAGCCTCTGCCTTGCCGACTCCGAGAGCGAGATGTGGTTCAGATGGGTCTGCGCCGACGAATCGCAGTACGGTGCCGAACAGGGCATCAGCGTGATCTACATCGAAGATCTCCTCTACGCGCTGCCCTACTTCGTTAGCGGCGCGGCCCCCGAGGGGTATCCCGGAGTCTGGTATCTGACCGGCATCGTCGAGAGCGAAGAGTATGTCTCCGCGCAGGAAAACGGTCTGATCATCCCGCTGTATCTGATGGAGGACGGCACCGCCGCTCTGGTCATGAACGGCGAGCCGATGTTCATCCATTGGGGCGACGATCACGGCCATCTCTACATCGCCGATCCCACCGGCGCGGGCGACGATCTTTTCATAACGATGACGCAGGAGCAGGACGAGCCGCAGCTCGGTCTGGAGACCTACAACGAAGACGGCTCCCTTGCGACGGGCATGTATTTCACGCAGGCCGCGCCCGAAGGCGCGGAGGAGCTCCCCACGCCCGTGTTCCCCCGCTATGAGCACAAGCCCGAAGGCGCCGAGCTGTCCTATTTCGAAGTGCGCGGCAATGTCGAATTGGCCGACTTTGAGGGCAGCTGGGAGATGCTCACCTTCACCTCGGAATACGGCACCTACACCGCCGAAGAGCTCGATGCGGAATTGTACGTCTATTTCACCGCTGACGGCAGCTACACGGTCTACGAAAGCGATAAGATCACCACCGGCGCCGGGGAACTGGACGGATATGCCCTTCCCATGGAAGAGTTCCTGAGCAGCGCGATGCTGTGTACGGACGGAAGGATGTGCATGATGGGCGACGATATGATCATCATGTTCGCTTGGTGCGGCTACGAGAATATCATCGAGGATATGGTATCCTGAGAGGCGTCCTGCGGTGCAATCAGCCGGGCAGCCATGCAGACTTGACAGCCGCAGGAGGATATAGTATACTGTACAGACTCATCGGAGGGCTTGGTATACGAAATACAAGGCCGGATAAGATGTCGGGTTCGCCCGGTGCCTTATCCGGCTTTTTTTGATCTATGGGAGGAATGTATGAAACAGACACAGGACTTTACCCGGGGACGCATCTTCGGGCCGCTGATCCGCTTTGCGCTGCCGGTGCTGCTGGCGCTGTTCTTGCAGGCGATGTACGGCGCGGTCGATCTGCTGATCGTAGGACAGTTCGGCACGAGCGCGGATGTCTCCGCCGTCGCGACGGGCTCTATGGTCATGCACACGCTGACCGTCGTGATCACCGGCCTCGCCATGGGCCTGACAGTGCTGGTCGGCCGGAAGATCGGTGAAGGCCGCCGCGAGGAAGCCGGACAGATCATCGGCAGCGGCATCTGGCTCTTCGGCGTTTTGGCGCTGGTCGTTTCGGTCGTCATGATCCTCGCGGCGCCGGCCATGGCGCGGGTGATGCAGGCCCCCGAGGAGGTGTTCGAACGCACCGTCTCCTATATCGTCGTCTGCTCCGTTGGCGCGGTGTTCATCGTCGCCTACAACCTCGTGGGCAGCATCTTCCGCGGCATCGGCGATTCCACCATGCCGCTGGTCACGGTGGCCATCGCCTGCGCGCTGAACATCATCGGCGATCTTCTGTTCGTGGCAGGGCTGCATCTGGGAACGGTCGGCGCGGCGATCGCGACGGTGATCGCGCAGGCCGTCAGCGTCGTGCTCTCCGTGCTGATCATCCGCAGGCGCTCTCTGCCCTTTGCTCTGCACAAGAATGACATCCGCCCGCAGGGCGAACATATGCGCGGCATCCTCACGCTGGGCGTGCCCATCGCGCTGCAGGACCTGCTGGTGAACATCTCCTTTCTGGCCATCACGGCCATCGTCAACAGCCTCGGGCTGATCGCCTCTGCGGGCGTGGGCGTGGCGGAGAAGCTGTGCGGCTTTGTGATGCTGATGCCCTCCGCCTATATGCAGGCCATGTCCGCCTTCGTCGCGCAGAATATGGGCGCGCGCAAGCCGGAACGCGCCCGAAAAGCGCTGCTGTGCGGCATCGCCTCCTCGCTGGCCGCCGGCGTCGTCATGGCGTATCTGACCTTCTTTCACGGCGATGTACTCGCCGGACTGTTCGCAAGGGAGCGGGAGGTGGTGCTCGCCGCGCACGGATATCTCAAGGCTTACGCCATCGACTGCCTGCTCACCTCCTTCCTCTTCTGCTTCATCGGCTATTTCAACGGCACGGGCAACACCATGTTCGTCATGACGCAGGGGATCATCGGCGCGTTCTGCGTGCGTCTGCCGGTGAGCTGGCTCATCAGCCGGCAGGCGGAGGCCGGGCTGTTCCACATCGGGCTGGCGACGCCCGCGTCCTCCCTCGTGCAGATCATCCTCTGCGGCGTGTTCTTTGCCCATACCCTGCGCCTGCAGCGCACCGCCGCACGCCTGTAAGGCTTGTGCACCGAGCGGCGACATATATAAAAAGGCGCAGCCCGCAAAAATGCGCAGGCTGCGCCGCTCATATGTTTTGCCTCTGTGCTTGCTTCCGTCTCAAAGATACGCGTCATGCTGCTTTTCAAAGAGCGGAAACGCGCTCATTTTTCGCGTATCCCCCGCAGGATCTTCTCCTCGCTGCGGCGCTTGGGTTCAAAGCTCTGCATTATGCGGCCGAGCACCAGCGAGAACGCCCAAGTGAGCATGAAATAGATCAGCGCTGTGGCCATCAGCGGGAAAAAGGCCTCGTACGTATTGCTGCGGATGACGTCGCCCATGCGCGTCAGGTCGTTCACGGCGATATAGCCGACTACCGCCGTCGCCTTCACCAGAGAGACGATCTCCGCGCAATAGGAGGGCAGGAAAAACGCCATGGCCTGCGGCAGGAGGATGCGAAAAAACGTCCTGCGGGGCGTGTAGCCCAGCGCAAAGGCCGCCTCTGTCTGGCCGACGTCCACTCCGGCCACAGACAGCGCCATGTGGCTGTACACGAACGCTCCGAAGGTGAGCGAAAAGCCTAAGATCGCCACCAGTATGCCGCTCGCATCGCGCATCCTGCCGAACACGATGTAAAACAGGATCATCAGGATCACGACCACGGGCGTGCCGGCCACGATGCGCGTGTACACCTTTGCGATCCCTTTTGCAGCCGCGCCGAGCGGCCTGCATTCGCTGCGGCTGAGCAGATACAGCCCGAACCCCAGCACGCTGCCGCCGAGCGCGGAGAACAGGCTGATGATCGTCGTCACCGCGACGCCCTCGACGATCAGCTTCCAGCGTTCTTCCCTGACGAAGGTCTTCTCGAAGCTCTCTCGGATATCCGCCCAAAAAGAACCGCTCTCCTCTGCGCCCTCGCTGACGACGAGATAGCCGTACTCCACGCTGTGCGGATGGGAAAAGGCGATGCTCTCCATGCGCTCGGGCGTGACCGCGAGGGTCGCTGCGGCGAGATCAAACTTCCCCGACATCAGCCCGGGGATCACGCCGTCGAATTTCAGACCCGTCAGCTCCAGCTTATAGCCGTACTCTCTTGCAAACATGGTCAGCAGCTCGATCTCATAGCCGGTAAAGCCGCTGCCGATCTGATAGACCGTCGGCCGCAGCCCTTCCACCACGGCCACCCGCAGCGTGCCGTTCTCCCCGGTCAGCGTGGAATAATCCGGGTGCTCCGTCGGCTCTTCGTCTCCGATCCACTTTTTATGCACCTCGCGCAGCGTGCCGTCCGCCTCTTTTTCCTGCAAAAAGGCATTGAGCCGACGCATGACAAGGCCGTCGGCCTGATCGAGCGCAAAGCCGAACGCAACGTTCATGGACGACACGGGCTCTCCGACGATCTTCAGCCGGATGCCGTCCCATTTCATGGAAACATACGAGGAGGTATAGGTGTAAAACGCATCGATCTTCCCCTGCTGCGCGCTGACGAGCAGATCGGTCAGCGAATCGTAATAGCGGATCTTCGCCTCGGGGTACATCTCCCGCGCGATATCGTCGTAGAACGATCCGGTGAGCACGCCCAAGACCGCATGCTCAAAATCCTCCTGACAGGGCTCGGCGCTCTCCTGCTCCGCAGACGCGCCGCAGCAAAGCGCCCCGAGCGCGCACAGCAGCGCCATAAACAGCGCAAGAGTCCTCTTTCTCAGCATCGTCGCCAATCCATTTCATCCTTTGCACAGATCCGGTAAGCCGCGCCCCATTTTCTTTTCTTTATATTCTACCTTATTTTCTTCCGGGGCGCAATCACGCTCGGGTAAACTGCGCGCCGTGCCAATGTGATCTCGTCACGGAACGCCGCGCGCAGATGCTCTATTCTGATAATCATAGAAGCGCTGCCGAACAACGCGCAGCCGCAAGGAGGCTTTATAATGCTCAGATATCTTCCCTTATTTCTCATCGCCGTGCTGCTGGCGGGGTGCGCCGCACCCGAAGCAGAACAGGGTTCTTATCGACAGATCAGCATGCCGGAAGCCGTTGAGATGATGGCACAGGAAAAAGATTATATCATCCTCGACGTGCGCACCGAAGAAGAATTCGCCGCCGGTCACATCCCCGGCGCGGTCCTGCTCCCCAACGAGACCATCGGCGACGAGCCGCCCGAAGAGCTCCCGGACAAGGAGCAGCTCATCCTCGTCTACTGCCGCAGCGGAAACCGCTCCAAACAGGCCTCGGAAAAGCTCGTCGGCCTCGGCTATCGAAACATCGTGGAATTCGGCGGCATCAACAGCTGGCCCGGTGAGATCGTGACCGAATGACCCGGCGGGCTTGACGGATCCGCAAAACGGGATACAATAGGCAGTATCAACCTCTCGCAAAGGAGATGCCGGACATGGACGCCGCTACGCAGATCACGCAGGATATTTCCCGCCTTACAACTCCCTACAAGGACATCTACACCACTGTCTGCCTCGTGCGCACGAAGCAGGGCGCGCTGCTCTTTGATGCGGCGAGCAGCGACGAAGACGTGCAGGAGCGCATCCTGCCCTTCCTGCGCGAGGCGCGGCTCGAGCCCGGGGAACTGCGTTATGTCTTCATCTCGCATAATCACACCGACCATGCGGGCGGATTGCGCGCGCTGCTGCGGCATTTCCCGCAGCTTTGCGTCGTCTCGGGCAGTGAAGCGCTGCGCGAGAGCTGTCCGGGGGCATGCTTCCGCTCCCCGCAGGATGGCGAAATGCTTCTGGGCGTTCTCCGGACGGTCGCTCTGCCCGGGCACACGGCGGACAGCGCCGCTCTGCTCGACACGCGCACCGGCACTCTCCTTTCCGGCGACTGCCTGCAGCTATGGGGCATTTTCGGCTCCGGCAAATGGGGCGCGAACATCCGCTTCCCCGCGCAGCATCGCTCTGCCGTCGAACGCCTGCAAAAGCTGCCGATCGAGAACATCCTCGCCGCGCACGACTATCATCCCATGGGCCATCACTACCGTGGCCGGGAAGCCGTGCAGGCTGCGCTTGCGCATTGCCTTGCGCCTCTGCATCGCATAGAAGAGCTGATCCGACGGCATCCCGATGCGGACGACGAGGAGATCTGCGCCCTGTACAACGGGCAGGAGCCTCTGCCCACGCTGGGCGCGCATGTCGTCACTGCTGTGCGCGGCGCGATGTACGGAGCATGAGCGCCGCCCGACCGCGCAAAAACAACAAACGTCTCTCTCCGCACACAAAACGACGCACCGGCCGGTGCGTCGTTATTTTTGTTTGATCGCGCGCAGCATTTCCAGAGCGTCCAGGTCGTCCGCGTCCATGAGCTCATGTGCATCCCTGACAGGCACCATGCGAACGCTCTCCGGGTGCTTCTTCATGACATGTCCGCCGCCCTTCCCCTCGGGCAGGGCGTTCAATTCCGCAAAGGCCCATTTCGGAAACAGCACGGGCGAGCCGGGTTCATCCGCAAAGCAGGCGCGGAAGATCTGCTGCGGGGCGTTCGCCGCGGCGATGGCCAGCGCCGCCACGCTCTCCCGGCGCAGCAGCGGCTGATCCGCCGGACAGAACAAACAGCCGTCCACATCGCCAACGGCCTCCAGCCCGATGCGCACCGTGTCCGAGCGCAGCGGCCTGTCGTGCAGCACGGCCTCCACGCCCCTTGCGCGGCAGATCTCCGCCACGTCCGCATGCCGTGTGACCACGACTCTCCTTGCGAATATCCCCTCCGTTGCGGCAAGCGCGCGCAGAAACAGCGGTTCGCCGTGAAAATCCGCCAGCAGCTTATTCCCGCCGAAGCGCCTGCCCATGCCGGAGGCCATGATCACGCAGCCCGCCCTGCCGTAGGGCGCGTCCAGATCCACGCAAAAGACTTCCCTGTCCGAGCAAAGCCGCAGCAGAAAGGGCAGCTCCTGCTTGCGCACCGCTGCAAGGAGCCGCTTGCGCTCCATCAGCCGCAAAAGCGCCTCCCGATACGCTTCACAGCCGCATTCCAGATAGCCGATCTCGTCCAAGACCGCCCACTCCGCCGCGGCGTCTGCGCACCGCTCCAGCGCCTGCACGCCGAGGCCCTCGAGGCCCTCGCGGCACAGCCGCATCCTGTTCTCCGAGCCGGGCAGGCTCTCATCGTATTTTCCGATGACCGCCTCTTCCCCTGTGGCGTTTTCACGAAGGCGCACTTCTTTTTTCGGCAGGGCACAGGTCGTAATGCCCGGCGCGTCCGCAGGGCGCAGCGCGCCGCAGAGCGTCGTCTTGCCGCTGCCT
>JAUMYC010000398.1 GCA_030528845.1 Eubacteriales bacterium | reverse complement strand
ATCTGATTGCCCAGCGACGTGCGCAGCTTATGCGGCGTGGAAATGTCGAAGAACAGGCCGCCGCCGGGGCGGAGCGCCTCATACGCCGCGCGGAAGAACATCAGCACGTCCTCATCGGTGAGGAGGTAGTTCACGCCGTCGCAGGTGGCAAGCACGGCGTCCATGGCGCGGTGCAGCTTCAGTTTGCGCATATCCTGCCGCACAAACGGTATGCCGACGCCGGCCACGCGCGCCTTCTGCGCCGCGCGCCAGAGCATGTCCTGGCTCATATCGATGCCGGTGACGTGGAAGCCCTTTTTGACAAGCGGCAGCGTCAGGTTGCCGGTGCCGCAGGCGCATTCGCACAGGCGGCCGCCGCGCACGCCGAAGGCCTCCATGAGCGAAATGTAGTAGTCCGCCCAGCTGTCATACCGGACGTTGGACATCAGTTCATCGTAAATCTCTGCAAACCCTGTATACATTCGTTTCCTTTACTGCTTTCTTTCCTGATTCTTTTGTTTGCCCGTTCGGTTCCTTGAGCGCATCGCGCCGCCGATTCTGCCGGCGTCACGGGCGGACAGTCCGCCCCAGCCGCGCTCGAGCAGCGCTTCGGTCAGCCCGAACCGTTCAGCCTGTTCATATTTTTGCCGGATCTTCTCCGGCAGCCGCCAGTCGTGCATGTTCAGCCTCCGTTCACGCATTTGGGTGTACGGATCAAGCATGCGCCGCGGCGGCGAAAATCATGCCCTGCGGTTACTCCTGGACGGAATCGTCCTCGTCTTCCTCATCTTCCTCTTCATCGTCGTCCTCATCCTCGCGGTAGATGCCGCGGTCGATTTCCACGCCTTCGATGTTCTTGTTGATGTAGCGGTCAAACACGCCCACGATGTAGCTGCAGGCGCCGAAGCGGCTGAGGGTGAAGCCGATGAGCACATAATACATCACAAGGCCCAGCATGCCCCACATCGGGTTGACGTAGAAGATGACGAAGAAGCCGATCACCAGCGGGATCGCCTGAATCAGGCGCATGGCGATGTTCATCGGCAGACGGGCGACGGCCAGCAGGAATGCATCGCGGAAGAGATCGCGCAGGCGGAGCTTGTAGGTGATCATCAGCGGGTAGAAATACGGCAGCGCCAGCACCCACAGCAGCCCGACGAGCAGCACAAACATCTGCGGAATCATGGCAATCATGCTGCCCGAAGCCATGCCGGCATAGAAATTGTAGCAGATGTACACCAGCACCGGCATCAGACCCGTGACGATAGACACGACGAGCGCCTGCTTCCAGTTTTCCTTCATGGCGTCCTTGAAATCGCTCCAGATGAAGGAATGCTCGTCACGCGCCCAGTTGCGCACAACGTACGTCATGCCGGCGGTGAAGGGGCCGGTGATCGCAAGGCACGGGATGAGCAGCACCAGCATGGTATAAAGCATGCCATTGGTCAGCTCGCTCGCCTGTCTGGACATTTCTTCCGCCGTCAGCGCGGTGTTTTCAAGGATGACCGTCAGGTTGGACAGCACGGACATGCCGGTCACGGTGATCACGGCAATAGCAGGCAGCCAGCAGAGCATATAGACCAGGTTCAGCTTCAGCAGGCTGAAGAAGCGGACGCGTAATACCTCCCAGAAAAGCTGCCAGCGGTTATGCGGCAGGTCTTCCTTGCGATAATCGCCCTTGCCGGATTTGCCGTAATAGTAGTTGTTCATCAGTTTGCCGAACACAGCGGTTTCCTCCTTAGT
>JAUMYC010000130.1 GCA_030528845.1 Eubacteriales bacterium | reverse complement strand
CTCAGCCGAGGGTGCAGGGAGCAGAGCTCCCTGCAGGGGTGTCAAAAGAGGCCTTTCTTTGGAAAAAGAAAGGCCTCTTTTGCAATAGGCTGCAAACCTTATTTAACGGTGACGAGCTGGTAGTCCTGGGTGCCGAGGCCCTGTTCTTCGAGCTTTTCGAGCTGCACGAAGGGGTTTTTGCCATGCAGCTGCTGGAAGAGATGGCCCTCGCCGGAGAGCTCCATGCCCATGGGGATGCCCTCGCGGTTCAGGTTTTCGATCTTGATGGCGTCGATGGAGGCGCGCTCGATGGCGACGATATCATCGGAGGCCATGATGCCGATATCCGGAACGAGGGAGGGGGTGGTCATGCCCCAGCAGTCGCACAGGGCGGTGATGGCGGTGAGCACGTTGATGTAGTAGACATTGCCGGGGGCAAAGGTGTCCACGACGGTCTTGGTGCAGACGGCCATGCCGGTCTGGAAGTCGGCGTAGTCGTGGCTGTCGAGGGTGATGGCCTGCACGGGGCAGACCTTCAGGCAATGCTGGCACATGGTGCAGTGGTGATAATTGACGCTGTAGACGGCTTCCTTGCCCTCGCCCTTGAAGGAGTTGGCATAATGGTTGCAGGCGGTGATGCACTTGCCGCAATGCACGCACTTCTGGGCGTCCCAGACGAGGCCGCCTTCGAGCGCGTGGATCTCATGGCGGGTGCGGTCGGTCACGCAGCCCATGGCGATGTTCTTGCAGGCGCCGCCGAAGCCGCAGGAGCCGTGGCCCTTGACGTGCGAGAAGTCGATCATGAAATCGGCGTCGTGGATGAGGCCGGCCACGTCCACGTGCTTGAAGGTCTTATAGTTGACTTCCTTCTCGTAGAAGTACTTGCCCATGTAGCCGGTGGCCTCCAGCACGGGGCAGCCGAGGGTCTGCTCGGTGTAGCCGCGGCGCTCGGGGTGACGGGAATGGACATAGTGGTCGGTGATGAAGCAATCGCCGCCGTGGGATTTGATGAAATCGACGAGCTTGATGATAAATACCGGCGGGATGGTGGAATAGGTGATGCCGTCGCCGACATGCATTTTAATGGCGACCTTTTTTCCGTTCACCTTGTCGGCCAGGCCGGATTTTTCAAGCAGCCGGACGAACTTTGCGGGCAGGGTCTGGCTGGCTTCATAGCGGCTGTAGGCCATCGGGGCAAACAATACGTCTTTCATGGGAAACGCCTCCTTGATCTGTATGGGTTGCGCATAGACAGTATAGCATAGGCGCATAGCGGTTTCAACAGGGAGCGAAATGTTAAAAGCCCCACAGGGAAATGACTGTGGGGCTTTGCTGCGTTTGCTGTGCTTATTTGCCGATCATGCCCTTGACGTCGTCAAGAGTGAGGCCCTTTTCGGCCAGGATCTGCTTGAGGGCGGCCAGCTCGGCCAGTTCGTTCTGCTTGCTGCTGTTTTTGCGCACGCCCGAGGTTTTGTTGGCGCGGCGCTCCTTGAGGGAGACGATGCGGGCGCGCTTTTCCTGCAGGGCCTGCAGCTTGGCGTTGGTTTTTTCAAGGGACTCGCGGCGTTCTGCGGCGAGAAGTTCGGCCTTCTTGAGCAGCTCTTCGCGCTCGGCGCTGAGGCGGGTGAAACGTTCGATCTGTACGTCTACCAACGCGAGCCTCTGATCGGGATCTACGGTGCGAGGCTTACGGGCTTTTTTTTCGGCCATGAGAAATACCCCTTTCAAAGCGAAAACACGCAAAATGAGGAATCACACTGCGTAGTATACAGGGTTTGGAGAATAATGTCAACATAAAATATAAGGTTTGTGGGGAATGCCACATTTCAAACAAATTTTGAGATAAAATAAGCGCGGGGCATGCACGGCAGAAAGCGCGTGCCCCGCGCGATTGATCATATATGTCAGAGTAAGTCCATATAGGCCTGGATGACGATATCACGACTGAAGGAGCGTTCCACCTTTTTTCGGCCGGCAAGGCCCATTTGTGCCTTTTGCTCGGAAGTGAGCGCAAGGAAGCGGAAGATGCACCGGGCGAGGGATTCGGCGTCGCCCGCCTTGAACAGATAGCCCGTCTCGCCGTCGTCGATGACGTCGACCGAGCCGGGGATGCGCGAGGCGATGCAGGCGCGGCCGGTCGCCGCGCTTTCGAGCAGCACGTTGGGCACGCCCTCGCCGCCGTGAGAGGGGAGGATCGTGCAATGGCAGCGGCGGATCCATTCGTCGATATCCTTGCGGAAGCCGAGATATTCGATCAGCCCTTCCGCGTGGCATTTTTCGACCAGATCGCGGTAGCGCCCTTCCTCGGCAAAGCCGGCGATATAAAACAGGGCGTCCGGCCGCTCGGCGCGCACGATGCGCGCGGCCTGTATGAACTGGTCGATGCCCTTGAGGCCCATGACGCGCCCGATGTAGATGAAGCGGGTCTGCTCGTCTTCGGGCATGGGGGAGCAATGAAAATGCGAAAGATTCACGCCCGAGCCGGGCAGCATCGCGCTGCGCTCCTCCCGCACGAGGCCGTTTTCGATGAAATAGGCGCGGTCGGAGGTGTTCTGAAAGAAGACCTTTTCGCAATGGCGGATGGAGACTTTATACAGCGCGTGTACCACCGAGCGCACGAAAGCGCTGTGGCGCAGGGTCTCTCCCGTGCCGGTGATGTTGCAGATCTGCCTGCAGCGGGTGATGCGCGAGGCGATGGAGCCGTAGGCGTTGGGCTTGATCGTGTAAGAGAAGACGACGTCCGGCTTTTCCTTGCGCAGCAGGCGGATGTACTCCAGCGTGAGGCGGATGTCCTTGATCGGGTTCAGGCTTCGGCGGGCGACTTCCGTCTCGACGATGCGGCAGCCCAGCGCGCGGAAGTATTCGTTTTCCGGATCGGCCGGAATGGAAAGTACGACCTCGCAGCCCTCACGGCAGAGCTTTTCGATGAGCTCGCGCCGGAAGGAATAGAGCGTGAGATAATGATTTGCGAGGAAGAGAACTTTTTTCATTCGAGACCTTTCTTTCGGCGTGGATTTCAGATGGCCGCCTTGGTGCGGTTGGGGGCGTAGGTGGGCACGATCTGCCGGAGGGAGGAGACGACCGTCTCGTCGTTATGGGCGGCTGCTTCGGAGAGGGAAGCGAGCTGCCGGTGGAAAAGCGCGTCGTCCATGGGGATGGCCGGCGCCACGAAGATCTTGTTGTGGGCGGTGCGGGTCATCTTGCTGCGCTCGTCGTCCATCATCAGCTCTTCGTACATTTTTTCGCCCGGGCGAAGGCCCGTGACCTTGATGGGCATATCCACGTTCGGCTCGTAGCCGTAGAAGCGGATGAGCTTTTCGGCCACGTCCATCATGCGGCAGGGGGTGCCCATGTCGAGGACGTAGATGGCGCCGGGCTGGGCGAGGGCGCCCGCCTGCAGCACCAGCTGCGCCGCCTCGGGGATGGTCATGAAATAGCGGGTGATCTGCGGGTCGACCACGGTGACGGGGCCGCCCTTGCGGATCTGCTGCTCCCAGAGCGGGATGACGCTGCCGTGGGAACCGAGTACGTTGCCGAAGCGCACGGCCATGCACTTCATGCCCGTGGAACGGGCGAACATCTGCACGAGCATCTCGGTGATGCGCTTGGTCGCGCCCATGACGTTGGTGGGGTTCACGGCCTTGTCGGTGGAGAGCTGCACATAGCGCTCGACCTGATGCTCCGAGGCGCAGGCGAGCACGTTGTAGGTGCCGAAGACGTTGTTTTTCACTGCTTCCGCCGGGCTGACCTCCATCAGCGGCACATGCTTGTGCGCCGCCGCGTGGAAGACGACCTGCGGCTTGTACACTTCGAACACCTCGTCCAGGCGCTTTCTGTCGCGGATGGAGCCGACGAGGATCTCGACCGGGCAGAGCGCTTCGCCGTAGCGCAGGCGCAGGTCGTAGAGCAGCTCGTAGGCGGTGTTTTCGTAGATATCGAAGATGAGCAGCTGTTTCGGGCCGAAGCGCACGAGCTGGCGGCAGATCTCCGAGCCGATGGAGCCGCCGCCGCCGGTGACGAGCACGGTCTTTCCGCCGACATAGGCGCGGATGCCGTCGTCGTCGAGGGTGACTTCTTCACGCGTGAGGAAATCGGACACGTTCAGCTCGCGGATGGCGGCGGGCTTTTTCGCGCCGTCGACGGCTTCCGGGCTGGAGAACATATAGACGCTCTTTTTGGTCGCGGAGGCCATCTCCACGACCTTGCGCATGGCCTCGCCCTTCATGGTGGGCATGGCGATGATGATGGAATCGATATGCTTTTCCTCCGCGATGCGGCCGACCTCTTCGATGCGCCCGAGCACGGGGAGGCCGCGCACGCGCATGCCGATCTTGCCGGGGTCGTCGTCGAGGAAGGCGGCGGGCTTGCCGAAGCGGGAGGGGTCGGACGAGCAGACGGACACGGCATAGGCGCCGGCCGCGCCCGCGCCGAGGATGAGCACGCGGCGCGAATCGTCGCTCGCGGCGGCCTTGCCGCGCTTTTTCTGCACGGCGTGCCAGAGCATGCGGTAGCCCCCGCACAGGGCTAGAGTGAAGATGGCCGTTAGCACGAGCACGCTGCGCGACATGCCCATCCCCAGAAAATAATTGAGCAGGATGGTGATCAGGCCGCCGGAGACGCACACGGCCTCCAGCCGCACGAGCTCATGCATGCCGGCGTTGCGCCAGAGCATGCGATAGACGCCGCCTGCGACAAAGCACACGGCGTAGACCAGCAGGATCCACGGCGCGCCGCGCAGCACGGCCTGTCGCTGAAAGATGTTCATGCCGCTTTCAAAGCGCAGGGCCAGCGCAAGGCCGACGGAGCCGAGACACAGGAATATATCCAGCAGGAGGCTCAGCGCCCGGCTCAGCAGCCGGGGGCAGGCGTTCTTTTTCATTTGCAAATTCGTTACCACCTTCAGGCACAGGCCCAATATATCTATTCTATTTTATCACAACGGCACAGCACAGGCAAGGGCAGAGCGCGCGGCGGCGGCTCTTTTATAAGATATGTAGGGAAAACTTAGCACAAAAAAGCTCCCCCATGCAAGGCACGGGGGAGAAAAACGAAGCGTTACTTGGTGAAATTTTCCTGCAGCTGCGCGGCGAATTCGGATTCGACGTTCGGCTTGACCTTGAAATGGCCGGTGCCGATGGGGCGCGCGCCGGGGTTGTAGGCCCATTTGATGGAGTTGGCGATGACCTTGCGCACGTTCTCGTTGTAATAGGTGGGGAAGGTCTCGTGGCCGGGCTGGAAATAGAAGATGCGGCCCTGACCGCGGTGATAGGTGCAGCCGGAGCGGAAGACTTCGCCGCCGGAGAACCAGGTGATGAAGATCAGATCGTCGGGCTGCGGGATGTCAAAGTGCTCGCCGTAGGTCTCTTCGGCTTCGAGCTCGAAATAATCGCCGATGCCGTTGACGATGGGATGGGCGTAATCCACGACCCACATGCGGGCCAGATCGGCGGATTCGCGCCAGCGCAGCAGGTGGCTGTCGGTGCCCATGAGCTTGCGGAAGACCTTGGAGGCATGCGCGGAATGCAGGGCGATGAAGCCCATGCCGTCCTTGATGCGCTGCACGACGCGCTCGACCACTTCGTCGGAGACGGCTTCATGCTTGACATGGCCCCACCAGAGCAGGACGTCGGTGTTGTCGAGCACTTCCTGGGTCAGGCCGTGCTCGGGCATTTCCAGCGTGCCCACCTGCATCGGCGCGAA
The DNA here is from genome assembly GCA_030528845.1 of Eubacteriales bacterium. Next base: position 1,486 of record JAUMYC010000130.1, on the reverse strand, counting down.
GGAGCCTTCGGCGTCGAGATATTCCTTGATGGCGGCGTGCATGCCGTTGGGATAGATGGCCTTTACGTTTTCCTTGTGCTGTTCGTGATAAAATTCATTATACATCGTAACGCGAATCATAACGGAGAGCCTCCCTTTGGGCCGGAGCCCTGTTTTATGGATACGCCGCTGATAGCATACCAGTTTTTTCGGGCTTTTTCAAGAGGCGCGCGGGGGAGTTGGCTCTTTTCTTTTGCGCCGCTCTCGGGTACAATAGATACACGAAACAACGAACATACGGGAGGCGGAACGGAATGCGGATCGCGATCATCGGAGCGAGCGGACATTACCCCTATGTGCTGGAGGGCGCGGCCCAGCGCAGCGACATACAGATCGCCGCCATTGCGCCGGGCACGCGGGGAGAGGATATTTCCGGGCTGAAGGCGCGCTGTGCGGAGAAGGGCTTTGCGCCGAAGGAATACGGCTGGTGGACGGAACTTTTGGAAAAAGAGCAGATCGACGTCGCGGCGGTCAACCCGTGGTATTGCGACAGCGCGCCGATCAGCATGGCTTGCCTTGCGCGGGGCGTGCATGTCTACAGCGAAAAGCCGCTGGCGACCGATCTGCAGACGCTCGACCGGCTCAAGGAGGTCTATCTGCATGCGAAGGCGGATCTGGGGGCGATGTACGACGGGCGGCACACGAGCTGGCTGCGCACGGCGAAGAAGGCCATTGACGAAGGGCTGATCGGCAGGGTGCGGCTGCTGCACGGCCAGAAGAGCTATAAGATGGGCACGCGCGGCGAGGTGTATTATAAGATCCGCAGCTATGGCGGCATGCTCGCGTGGATCGCCATCCACCCCGTGAGCTGGTTCTCTTATGTGCTGGACACGGAGCCGGTCTGGGTCAGCGCGCAGACGGACGACGAAGAAAACGGCGGCTTCGGGGCCATGGAGTCGACCGGCTGCATGCTGCTGCGCTATCCCGAAGGGGTGCTCGCCAGCGTCAACGCGGATTTTTACCGGCCGACGGGCGCGCCCAGACACGACGACGACCGCATCCGCATCACGGGCACGCGCGGCATGATCGAGGTCGTCGACGGCGTTGCCTACCTTGAAAACGAGCAGGGCCGGCGCGCGCTGGAGCCGCAGCCGGAGCAGAACCCGTTTTTGTATTTTGCCGACGCGCTGGGCACGGACTGCGCCCGGGAACAGGCGCGCGAGGCCTTTGTCACGACGCGGGCCTGCCTGCTGGCGCGGGATGCCGCCGAGGAGGGCGGGGCGAAGTGGCTCGCAAAGGAGCGCCTCTGAGAGAGAAAAAAGCGGCCCGGAGGGAGCGCTCCCTCCGGGCCGGCTGCATACACGAAAACGTAACATGGGAAAATGCGGGAATTCTATTGACAAAAGGGGGATGAGCAGCTATAATCTATAACTGTTCCGAGCGAAACGGAATATGTGCCTGTAGCTCAGCCGGATAGAGTGTTTGGCTACGAACCAAAAGGTCAGGG
>JAUMYC010000397.1 GCA_030528845.1 Eubacteriales bacterium | reverse complement strand
CTCAACGAGGGCGAGATCGTCGACACCGAGATCAACATCATCCCCTGCTCCGTCTCCTCTGTGGACGACACCAACGACTACAAGCCCACCCCCATGGCCTATCAGGAGGGCGGCAAGGACGTGCTCAAGAGGATCATCAAGCTCTCTCAGCAGTTTGAAAGCACGCCGGATTGGGAAGAGCTCATCGGACGCATGGAAGCCGAAGCCGGCATCGTTTCCGAAAGCGCTGAAGAAGACGCCGCTCCCGTAGAAGAATAAGCCGAACCCCGCGCCGACTGGTATCACAGCAAGAGACCTCTGTGGCGCAGCCATATCAGGCGCCCCTGCCCACGCCCCGCGCGTCGGCAGGGGCGTTCTCCTTTTTGGAAAAAACCGCGCAGGTAAACACTTTGCAAAGCTGTTTACTCCCCCCTGCAAAATGTGATACTATACGAATGATGCCCGAAAGTGGCTGAAAAAAAGTGAAACGGAGTGGTCGGATTATGCAGACAGCGCCCGCTGCCAGCACAAAACAAAGCTTCTACAGATCTCTGCTCATCATCGCGTTCCCCATCTTGCTGCAAAACCTGATGAACGCGGCCGTGAGCGCCGCAGACACGCTCATGCTCGGCTTCGTCGGGCAGAGCGAGCTCTCCGCCTCCTCGCTGGCCGGCAATGTGCAGTTCATCGTGAACATGTTCATCTTCGGCATTTCCTCCGGCTCGAGCGTGCTCATCGCGCAGTATTGGGGCCGCAAGGATATCGACACGATCGAGCGCACCATCGGCATCGCGCTGCGCTTCACCATCGTGGTGGGCCTGTTCTTCAGCTGCGCTGCGCTCATCGCTCCCACCGCCGTCATGAGCATCTATACCGATGAAGAGCATCTGATCGCTCTGGGCGCAAAATACCTGCGCATCGTGGGCCTCGGCTATCTGCTCAACTGCTTCACGCAGGTCTACATCAGCTCGCAGCGCGCCATGGAACGCGTCATGTTCGGCACGATCGTGAACCTGATCTCCATGTTCCTGAACCTGATCCTCAACGCCTGCTTCATCTTCGGCTGGGGCCCGTTCCCGGCGCTGGGCATCGTGGGCGTCGCCATCGCAACTCTCCTCTCGCAGGCGACCTCCTTCTGCATCGCCGTCTTCGATTCCACGCGCAAGGAGCGGCAGGCCACCGTGCGCATCGCATACATCTTCCAGCAGAAGAAGGAGCTCTTCCGCGATTTCGTGAAGTACACCTTGCCCGCGCTGGGCAACGATTTCTCCTGGGGCCTGGGCTTCTCCTGCTACACCATCGTGCTCGGCCGCCTCGGCGAGGATATGGTCGCTGCGAACGCCTACGCCGGCACCGTGCGCAACCTGAGCACGGTCGTCTGCTTTGCGCTGGCCAACGCCTGCGCCATCATCATGGGCAAGACCATGGGCTCGAACGACCTTGCGGAGGGCCGCAGGCAGGGCTTCCGCTTCCTGTGGCTGTCCATCGTCACCGGCTGTCTGGCCGGCGTGGCCATCCTGCTGGTGCGCGGCTTCGTCGTCAATTCCGTGAACCTGACCGAGACGGCCATGCACTTCCTGAACGTGATGCTGCTCATCTCCTCGGTCAACGTCATCGGCCAGTCCGTGAACACCATGTGCATGTGCGGCATCTTCCGCTCCGGCGGCGACACCAAATACGGCTTCATCTGCGACACCTGTGTGATGTGGATCTATGGCGTGGCCTTCGGCGGCGTGCTGTGCGCCTAT
>JAUMYC010000396.1 GCA_030528845.1 Eubacteriales bacterium | reverse complement strand
CTGTCTGGTATAATAAAAGAAGAAAAGTCTCTCACTTTGGAGGTATGACGATGAAGAAGACCTGGATTGCAGCGCTCGCGGCGATGAGCCTGTTTTTTGCGATGAGTGCCTGCGCTGAGGAAGCTGCGCTGCCGGGCGCCAAGCCGGACGCGGCGGCGACTCCTGTTGCTGAGGCCGCCGTGGTGGAAACGGCTGCCGCTGAGGAGATCGAGGAAGAGGACGTGCCGAATCTCAAGGTGACCACCAAGAGCCGCTGGTTCGTCAACAAGTATAAGCGTACATATGCCCGCAAGATCAGCTACTATGAGAATGTGTATGCTTACAACCATGGCAAGTATGTCTCCACGTCGTTTGACGCGAAGGTGCCGGCGAAGTACTTTGTCATCGACGAAGAGGGCGGCTATGCGCTCGCGCCGATCGTGCTGGACATCACCGACGCCATGCGCGTGCGCCTCTACGGCGCGGACGTGGGCGAGACCTACATGTATTATGGTCAGTTCTCCACGCTTGAAAAGGCCGTCTATCAGGAGGAAGGCAAGCGCGGCTACCATCGCTACGGCATTCCGGGCATCCACGAGGGCATCGACTTTGTCAATCGTGCCAACTGCCCGCTCTACGCCATTCTGGGCGGCGAGGTCACCCGCGCGGGCGACGCCGACGGTACTGTCGCCATCTACAATGAGGAATACGACTGCACCGTGCTGTACCTGCACACGGTCAACATCTGCGTGAAGAAGGGCGACGTCGTTAAGGCCGGCACGCAGATCGCCAAGGAAGGCAAGAAGAACGCCGGCACGGTCTACACCCATGTTGAGCTGCGCAACGGCCGTCACGAGGCTGCCAGCAAGTGGCGCAACTCCAGGCTGGAAAGCGACTGCCCGTATCCGGTGATGCAGGCCGCTCTCGGCGTTGTGGAATCCGGCCGTCAGCCGGTGACCGCCGCCGCCGTGAACGCCGCTCAGCGCATGCGCGAGGAAGCGGAGGCTGCTCTGCTCGCCCTTGAAGCCGAGGAGAACATCGAGCCGGAAATCGAGCTTGTGGATAACCTGCCGGGCACCGAGGCCGGCTATGGCTTTACCGAGGAAGCGCAGACCGTCGTACCGGAAGCTACGCTGCCGCCGAGCAAGTAATTTCCTTGATCATGCGAAGGGGCTCTGACCGCCGCAAAAGGGCGAAGGGCCCCTTCTTTCTTTTTCGGATGTCCGCATCATACAATCAAACCGGAAGGGGGGGAATGCCGATGACCCGTGTGCTGCGCTATCCGCGCATGTGTGCGCTGATGTGCATGCTGACGATGATGCTGGCGCTGCTGCGCGATGCTTGCGTCAGCGCGGGGCTGGACGGCTATGCGCGCGTGCTGCTCTATGCGACGATGCTGCTGCTGCCCGTGTGCTTCGTCCTGATTTCCTGCCGGTTTGTGGTGGACGGCGAGGGCGTGGGCGTCGGCTTTCTGTTTACGCTGCGCAGGACGCCATGGGAGAATATCGCCGCCTTCGGCATCCTGCACTGCAACAGCCGCAGGCGGTATCTGTACGGCATGTACCGCGGACGCACGGATTTTCTGAATCTGCTGCATCATGCACCTGCCTGCGGCGACTGGGGCTTCGTCGTACCGATGGGCACAAGGCTGCTGCAGGCGGTCTGTGATTATTGTCCGTTTGGCGTGGATCTCTCGCCCCTGCCCTCGCAGGAGCGCCGCGGCAGGATGCGCTGGCAGTGGCATCAGGC
>JAUMYC010000129.1 GCA_030528845.1 Eubacteriales bacterium | reverse complement strand
GTGCGTGGGCGTGCGCGTGCTGGGCGTGGCTGCGGGCCATGCGCAGGCGCTCTCCGGCGTGAACGCGGCGCGCTACGGCCGGCTCTGGCATGAGCTGGGCGGCAAACAGGGCGCGCTGCTGCTGGGCGCGGAAACGCTGCTGCTCGGTCTGGCCTTTTTCTGCCTGATTCGCGCCGTGTGCAGCGCAAAGCCGCAGGCCGCGCCGCCCTGGCGCATGCGGCAGGGGCCTGTCGTGCCGATGGACGCGGCGAACGTGTTTGTGCTGGGCGCTGCGGTGACGACGGTGCTGGCCGTGCTCTTTCTGGACTTTTTGCAGATGGCGGGCGTTTTTTGAGCCTGCGGAGGGAAAAATATGAACGCAGCGATCGTTTGCGTGGGCAAGCTCAAGGAAGAATGGCAGAGGATGGCCTGCGCGGAATATTTGAAGCGGCTCTCGCGCTTCGGAACATACAGCGTGCGCGAGGTGGACGACCTGCCCGAGCCCGCGCATTCCTCGCCCGCGATCCAAAAGCAGATCATGGAAAAAGAGGGCAAGGCGATCCTCAAGCAGATCAAGCCGGGCGAGAGGGTCGTGGCGCTGTGCATCCGCGCGAACGCGCCTGACAGCGAAAAGCTGGCCGCGCATCTGAGCGACGTCAGCCGTGCGGGAGGCCGCGTCGCCTTTGTCATCGGCGGATCGCTCGGCCTGTCGGAGGAAGTGATCGCCCGGGCGGACGAGAAGATCTCCCTTTCCAACCTGACCATGCCGCATGCGCTGGCGCGCATCGTGCTGCTCGAGCAGCTCTATCGCTCGGAGAAGATCGTGGCCGGGGAGAGGTATCATAAATAACGAACGAAGCAAAGGAGGCGGGGTAAGATGGACAGGATCTGCGTGATCGTCCCCTGCTACAACGAGCAGGAAGTCCTGCCGATGTTTTTGGAGGCGGCCGACCGCATCGCAAAGAAGATGCACGGGGCGGAGCTGACTTATCTTTTTGTGGACGACGGCTCGAGCGATGGCACGCTGGCGCTGCTGAGGCAGTTTGCCGCGCAGCGCGAGGACGTGCGCTATCTCTCGTTTTCGCGCAATTTCGGCAAGGAAGCCGCCATGCTGGCCGGGCTGGAGCACGCGCAGGGCGAATTCGTGGCCGTGATGGACGCCGACCTGCAGGACCCGCCGGAGCTTTTGCTGAAAATGTACGAGACGCTCAAGGCCGACCCCACTGCGGACGTCGCCGCCGCCCGGCGGGAGACCCGCGAGGGCGAGCCGCCCGTGCGCTCGTTCTTCGCGCGGCTGTTTTATAAGCTGATCAACAAAATGTCCAAGACGGAGATCGTGGACGGCGCGCGCGATTTCCGGCTCATGCGCCGCCGCGTGGTGCGCGCTATCCTCTCCATGCCGGAGCGCAACCGCTTCTCCAAGGGCATCTTCGGCTGGGTGGGCTTCAAGACGGTGTGGATGAGCTACCGCAACGTGGAACGCGCCGCAGGCACGACGAAATGGTCGTTCTGGAAGCTGTTTCTGTATTCCATCGACGGCATCCTCGCCTTTTCCACGGCCCCGCTCTCGATGGTCTCGCTGCTGGGGCTGGCCATGTGCCTGATCGCCGTGGCCTCGATCGTGTTCGTCATCGTGCGCCAGCTGCTCTTTGGAGGCTCGGCCTTCGGCTGGCCCAGCCTCGTGTGCATCATCCTCTTTGTCAGCGGCATCCAGCTGCTGTGCCTTGGCATCATCGGCCAGTATCTGGCCAAGACCTATACCGAAGTGAAGGCGCGGCCCAATTATGTGCTGCGTGAAACGGAAAAGGGCGAGGTGTAAATGGAAAAGCAGATCGCTCCCATCGAAGCGGGAGAGAGGTTTCAGGCCGGGCGCTATGCGGTACATATCCTCTATGCCGACAACCACCTGCTCTGCGTGCAGAAGCCGGCGAACATGCCCGTGCAGGCGGACGCCTCGCGCGATCCGGACCTGCTGACGGCCTGCAAGGGCTTTCTCAAGGAGCGGCTGAACAAGCCGGGCGAGGTCTATCTCGGGCTGGTGCATCGGCTGGACAGGCCCGTGGGCGGGGCGATCGCCTTCGCGCGCACCTCCAAGGCCGCCGCGCGCCTCTCGGAGGATTTCCGCACCCATGCCACCGACAAGCGCTATTGGGCGGTGGGGCAGGGCGAGTGCGGGCGCGAGCTGCATCTGGAGGACTGGCTGCTCAAGGACGAAAAGACGGGCATGGTGCGCGTCGTGCCGAAGGGCACGCCCGGCGCAAAGGACGCGCGGCTGACGGCGAGGCCGCTGGCTGTGCGCGAGGGGCTCACTCTCTTTGAAGTGGAGCTGGAGACGGGCAGGCCGCATCAGATCCGCGTGCAGATGAAAAACGCGCGCTTTCCGCTCTGGGGAGACGCGCGCTACGGCGGCGGCCGGCCCGGGCAGCAGCTCTGCCTCTGGTCGCATGCGCTCACCGTTTCCCATCCCACGCGCAAAGAGCCGCTGACTGTGCGCTCCTGTCCGCCTATGCAGGGCGCGTGGCGGGTATTTGGCGATATTCTGGAGGAAGAGCGATGAGCAGGAGCAACCCGATGCGCACTTCGCGCATGACGATCACCTTTCTGGCGTGCGTGCTGATGGTCTATGCGAGCACGACGCTGCTGGAGGGCGTACACGCAGCCGAGCCGCAGGATGCGCTCTGGGCGGGCGCCGTGCTGGGGCTGGCCTATCTTGCGGCGCGCCCGGTGCTGCGGCTGCTGACGCTGCCCATCGGCTGTCTGACGCTGGGCGTCTCGAATTTTGTGATCGACGTGGCGCTGCTGATGCTCTGCGACGGCTGGATCGACGGCTTTCGGATCGACGGCGTCGGCTGGGCGGCGGCGGTCTCGCTGTGCGTAAATGTGGTCGTGCTGATCGCAGGCGGCTGGAAATAGCAAAAAGGGATTGCAAAAGAGCGCCAAAAGCGGTTTAATGGAGAAAGAAAACGGGAGCAGGCAATGGAAAAAGCGATCGAATTGGAAAAAGTATGCCTTTCCTATGGCGGAAAGAGCGTGGTGCAGGACGTGAGCCTGTGCGTATATAAAGGAGAGAATTTATGCCTTGTCGGGGCGAACGGCTCCGGCAAATCGACCTTGCTCAAGGCGTGCGTGGGCCTGCTCAAGCCCGACAGCGGGCAGATCCGCCGGGCAAAGGGGCTGCGCGTGGCCTATATGCAGCAGACACACCTGGCCGAGCGCGATTTCCCCGCAACCGTCTGGGAGATCGTCCTCTCCGGCACGCAGGTGCCCGGCCGGTTCCGTCCCTTCTACAGCAAGGCGGACAAGCAGAGGGCCATGGAAAAGGCGCGCCTGCTCAAGATCGACGGCTTTTTGAAAAAGCAGATCGGTGCGCTCTCGGGCGGGCAGCAGCAGAGGGTCTTGCTGGCGCGGGCGCTGGCGGCGGAGCCGGATATTCTGGTGCTGGACGAGCCCTGCTCGGCGCTGGATCCGCATATCACCCATGAGCTGCACGGCATTTTTGACCGGCTGCGCGAGGAGCTTGGCATCACGATGCTCATCTCCACGCACTGCTGGGATTATGTGGCCCACAGCGCGGATCGCGTGCTCGAGATGGACGCGCGGATCGTGTATCTGGGGCCGACGGAGGACTGGCCGCGCATCGGCGAGGCGAGGGGAGAGGGGGCGTGCGCATGTCCGCATTGATCGAAATGCTCCACTATCCCTTCATGCAGCGCGCGCTGATCGTGGGCGTACTGGTGTCCCTCTCGGCGGCGCTGCTGGGCGTTATTCTGGTGCTCAAGCGCTATTCGCTCATCGGCCATGGCCTGGGCGAGGTGGGCTTTGCCTCGCTTTCGCTCTCCACTGCGCTGGGACTGCCGCAGATGGCCGTCTCCGTGCCGATGGTGGGGCTGGGCGCGGTGTTTATCATGTGGCTCAGCCGCAAAAAGAAGATCGGCGGCGACGCGGCCATCGGCGTGATCTCCACGGGCGCGCTCTCCTTCGGCGTGATCATCACCTCCCTCACGCAGGGGTTCAATATCGACGTGTCGAACTATATGTTCGGCTCCATTCTGGCGCTCACCGAGAGCGACCTGCTGCTCTCCGCGGTGCTGAGCGTGGTCGTGATCGTCATGTTCGTCGTGCTGTTCAACCGGCTCTTTTCGGTGACCTATGATGAAGTGAACGCGCAGGCCACGGGCGTGAACGTGGACCTGTACCAGATGGTGATCGCGCTGCTGACCGCGGTGACGGTGGTGCTGGGCATGCGCATGATGGGCACGATGCTCATCTCGAGCCTGATCATCTTCCCGGCCATGGCGGCCCGCAGGCTCACGCATTCCTTCCGGGGCATGGTCGCGCTCTCCGCGACGATCTCGGTCGTCTGCTTTTTGATCGGCCTTGCGCTTTCGTTTTTGTGGAACCTGCCCACCGGCGCGAGCGTCGTCGCGTGCGATATCGCGGCGCTGCTGCTTGCGACGCTCTGGCGCAAGATCGCCGGGGGCGAACAATAAGGGGTTTGGAAGAAAACCATTCGAAAAAGGAGCGTTTTGCATGAAATCTGCAATCGTCGGCTGCGGCGGCATTTCCCGCGTGCATGCCCAGGTCCTCTCTCAGGCGGAATGTACCGAGCTCGTTGCCTGCGCGGATATCCGGCCCGAGCGCGCGCAGGCCCGCGCCGAAGAATACGGCGCGAAGGCGTATACCGACTATATCGAGATGCTTGACAGGGAACAGCCGGACGTGCTGCACATCTGCACGCCTCACGCGCTGCATGTGCCCATGGCCGTCGAGGCGCTCCGCCGCGGCGTGCATGTGTTCATGGAAAAGCCGGTGGCCGTCTCCGCAGAGCAGTTTGCGCAGCTGGCCGAGGCCGCGAAGGCCTCGACGGCGCGGCTGGGCATCTGCTTCCAAAACCGTTTCAACCCCACCACGCAGGAAATGAAGGCCATTCTGGCCGACGAGGCCACCGGAAAGCCCGTGGGCGCGCGCGCCTTTGTGACGTGGCACCGCGAGGCCCCGTATTATGTGGACTCCGGCTGGCGCGGCACGCAGGAGCTCGAGGGCGGCAGCGCGCTAATCAACCAGTCCATCCATACCATGGATCTGCTCGTGCATCTGCTGGGCAAGCCCGTGGAGATCGAAGCCACGGCCACCAACCGTCACCTCAAGGGCGTGATCGAAACGGAAGACACGCTGGAGGCGTACATCCGCTTTGCGGGCGGCGCCACGGCCATCTTCTACGCCACCACCGCCTATGCGGTCGATTCGCCCGTGCTCTTTGAAGTGGCCTGCGAGCAGAGGCTCATCCGCTTCGAGGGCGACGATATCACCGTGCGGGAGCAGGACGGCAGCTCGCACACCTCCACCCTCGGAAACGACGCCGCCATCGGCAAGAGCTATTGGGGCAGCGGGCACGGCGCGTGCATCGGCGCGTTTTATGAGGCGATCCGCACGGGCGCGCCCTTCATGAACGACCTCGATTCCGTCAGGGATACCATGGCGCTCACCTTCGCGGCCTATGCCTCCGCCCGCACGGGAAAGCCGGTCAAGCTGTAAAAAATGCAAAGAACGGGAGCCCTTTCTTCGCCGGGAGAAAGGGCTTTTGTTTGGTAAAAGATCCCTCTGCCGGAGCGCAGGAAAAGTCTGCAATGCGCATTGACACGCAGCGAAATGCGTGATATTATATATACGCAGCGAAATGCGTATTTTATCCGCAGAGGAGGCGAAGGCTGTGCGCGCGCAGAGCGGGAAATACCCGGCGAAGATACAGGTAAAAGTGCGCTGCGATTGGGAGATCGGCGGGCAGATCGTGCCGCTGATGTTCCGCGCGGAGGACGGCCCGGTGGTGAAGATCGACCGCATTTTAGACGTGCGCAAGGCGGCCTCCACCAAGGCGGGCGGCTGCGGCGTGCGCTACACCTGCCGCGTGCGCGGAAGAGAGCTCTATCTCTTCCGCGACGACGAGGAATGGTTCGTGGTCAATCGGCTCATGTAGCGCGGTCACCTTTTTGTAACCGTCTTGCGGCGGTGCGAAGGGCGTGCTATCATGGATGCAAAATCAAAGGAGGCGCTTATGCGTACGCAGGAACAACTGCCCGAATGCCCCGTCGCCGTCTGCGTAAAGCTCATCGGCAGCAAATGGAAGCTGCTGATCATGCGCAATCTGCTTGCGCGCCCGTGGCGGTTCAATGAGCTGCTGCGCAGTCTGGAAGGGGTCAGCCGCAAGGTCCTGACGGAATCGCTGCGTTCCATGGAAAACGACGGGATCGTGGAGAGAATCGACCTTTCGCAGAGCATCCCGCATGTGGAATATCGGCTGACGTCTCTGGGCGAGTCCATGCGCCCGATCCTCATGTCCATGCAGGATTGGGGCGAACAGTATGCGGCGGAGCGCCTTCGGGAGGAGAGAGAACATGGATCTTCTGGAAATGATGAAGCAGAGGCGTTCGATCCGCAAATACAGGGATGAAAAAGTCGAGCGCGGCGCGCTGGAAAAGATCGCCGAGGCGGGTATTTTTGCGCCGAACCCCGGCGGCGCGCAGGGCGCAAGGGTCGTTATGCTGGACGACCCGGTGTTGATCGAGCGCATCGGCGTCGTGAATGCGGAGCAGGAAAACAGAAACTGGAACGGCAGGAGCGTATCTGCCGACCAGCCCTCCATCATAGACGATCTTTCCATCCGCAGCGGGTTTTACGGCTGCCCCGCGCTGGCGATCGTCTGCGTGCCGCAAAAGAGCAGAAACTTTGTCAACGGCATCGGCTCCGCCTTTGTCTGCGCGGAGAACATGGTGCTGGAGGCGCATTCTCTCGGCGTATCGAGCTGCATCGTCGGCCGCGCCGAGCCGACCTTTGCGCAGCCGGAGCTGCAGGCGCTCTGGCAGAAATGGGGCCTTGAGGAATACGCGCCGGTCGTGTTCGTCTGCCTCGGCTATATCGATGGTCCGTATCCGCCCGTAAAGCCGCGCAAAGAAGGCAGAGTCCTCTTTCCGGAAGGATAAAAAGGCTCCCTTTCCGCTTAGCGGGGAGCCCGTAAAAGAGTTAAACCGACCTATGGGTACGATCATAGGTCGGTTTGCTTATAGCGCACCGGAGGCTCCCTTGTGTAAAGGGAGCTGTCAGCGAAGCTGACTGGGGGATCGACAACCCCTCCGCCCCTGCGGGGCACCTCCCCTTACACAGGGGAGGCTTTGATGCGGTACACCGGAGGCTCCCTTGTGTAAAGGGAGCTGTCAGCGAAGCTGACTGAGGGATCGACAACCCCTCCGCCCCTGCGGGGCACCTCCCCTTACACAGGGGAGG
>JAUMYC010000128.1 GCA_030528845.1 Eubacteriales bacterium | reverse complement strand
CGAAGAGTTCGTCTCCCGCACCGGCGTCGACTCCCTGGCCATCGCCATCGGCACCAGCCACGGCGCGTACAAGTTCACCGCCGCGCAGTGCACCCGCAACGAAAAGGGCATCCTCGTGCCCCCGCCGCTGCGCTTCGACATCCTCGAAGAAGTCGCCAAGCGTCTGCCCAACTTCCCGATCGTTCTGCACGGCTCCTCTTCCGTCCCGCAGAACTACGTGAAGATGATCAACGACAACGGCGGCAAGATGCCCGACGCCGTCGGCATCCCGGAGGAACAGCTGCGTCAGGCCGCTGCCATGGCCGTCTGCAAGATCAACATCGACTCCGACCTGCGTCTTGCCATGACCGGCACCCTGCGCTCCTACTTCAACGAGAATCCGGCGCACTTTGACCCCCGCCAGTACTTCAAGCCGGCCCGCTCCAACATCAAGGAACTGGTCAAGCATAAGCTGGTCAACGTCCTCGGCTGCAACGGCAAGGCCTGATCGCTTAATTAAAAAAGCATGTCCCCTTTTCGGGGGCATGCTTTTTTTCTGTTTTGGAGCGAAAAGCCCGGGGCGATCACTGCGCGGCGATGCTGCAGAGTTTTCCGCAGAGTATATAGCCGATCTTCTCGTAGCAGGCGTTCGAGGCGGCATAGTCTGCGTCGGTATAGAGCATGGGCATGAGGCCGCGGTCGGCGATCAGCCGCGTTGCCTGATAGACCATGTTCTGCGCATAGTGCTTGCGGCGATGTTCCGGCTTGGTGTAGACGCCGGCAATGCAGCCAAACGTATCATCCGATTTATAGGAACAGCACGCGACCGTTTCGCCGGAAGCGTTTTTCCACAGGAAGAATGCGTTATGAGAGATGTACTCCTGCGCGCGCAGGAGACAGGCATCGCGGCTCCTCCCCTCGCTGTTGATCGCTCCGTTGAACCGGAAGATCAGATCGGCGGCTTCGGCTGCGTCTTCGGCAGTGCAGGTGTAGAAGAAGCCGTCTGCGGGAGCGGAGGGCCGGAGAGGGGCGGGGCAATCGTAGGCAAAGAGATTGGTCTCGATGCGCAGCGGCAGGCCGTTTTGCTGCGAGCGGGAGAGAAAATACGAAGCCAGCTCGTATTTCAGATTGTAGCGATAGCCGTCTGACAAAGGCAATGTCTGTTCGGCTAATTGCCATGCGCGTTCCTTTTCGGATTCGTCTGCGTTGTCGGGAGTCCATATCCAGACAGGATAGGGGAAGGAAGAATAGCAGAGGATAAGTTTTTCGTGGTCGGTTCGGATACAGCTGCAGGGGCCGCGCAGGATCCGGCTCAGAACGGAGAAGGTGTGGCGGTCGGCAGACAAAAGCCGAAAATCCCGGTCGTTGGCAATATGATCCATTGCGGTCCCTCCTCTTTATAATGGGCGGATGCTGGAAAGTATTCTTCGGGGCGGCAGAAAGTCCTGCAAAGGGGAAGGGAACATGTGCGGCGGGCGTTTCTTTTGTGCAGAGGTGGAACGGCGCGGCCATTCCTGCTATAATGCATATGCGGATTTCCCATTAACGAAAAAAGGAGAATGCAAAAATGAAATACGGCGTGCAGTTGTTCGGCAGCCACAAAATTTTCAATGCGGATCCAAAGGGGTATATCGAGAAGGCTGCAAAAATGGGCTATGCGCAGATCGAGCCCTGTATGGTGCTGGAGGGGAACGCGCTGCCCTTTGCGTGGAACTGGGAGAATATCGAAGAATACGCCGCCATGGCAAGGGCGAACGGGCTGGAGCTGGACTCGTGCCATTGCTTTGCGCCGGAGTTCTGGAAGAGCGTGCCGCAGATGATCAGGGCGGCGCAGGTCGCGGGTTTCAAGCGGTTCGTGCTGGGCTATCGGGGCGATTTCACCCGCGAGGCGCTGGACGGATTCGCCGCGCACTGCGCCGAAACGGCGGACGCGCTGGCCGGACACGGGCTGGAGCTCTGGATCCACAACAACGCGCGGGAGATCGCCGCGCAGATCGACGGCGTGAGCGCGTATGAGTATATCCTGCGCGCGTGCGGCGGCAGGCTGGGCGCGCAGGTGGACACGGGCTGGGTGGAATGCGGCGGAAGGAAAATGCAGGATTTTCTGGAAGAGAACGCGCAGTACATCCGCTCGATCCATCACAAGGATATCGAGGCCATCCCGGAGGAGCCGATGAAGGCGGTGAACGTGGCGCTGGGCAAGGGCGTGGTCAGCGCAAAGGACGCGCATGATTTCGCCGTGCGGCACGGGCTCGGGCAGGTGGTCGATCAGGACAACAGCGCGGGCGATATCATGGAAGACCTCGCGGCTTCCGTGGTATATTTGAAGGAACTGGACTAAAAAAGCCAAAATAGGCAGCCGCCGGGTGCGTTCGCGCGTGCCCGGCGGCTTATGTTTTGCGAATTGTTGGATCCAATTCTCCGGCCCCTTGCTTCGGGGCGGAGCTATCGCTGTATATAGATCCCGCTCTCCGTTACAGCGGAAGCCGGTCGGAAGCCCGCTCCTGTGGCGCAGCCCGCAAAGGGGTCTGTGGAGACTTCCGTCCTGTCCTGGGAAAGCAAGGGATGTTTCGGAACGTGCCTTTGGCAGGCTTTGTCATGTGTTCTTGGGAACCGCCTCCTTTTCTCTGTTCTTCATGATAGAGTATATCAGCCCCCTGTGGCGTTTTATGCCTGCGGATGGGGCGAAGCTGTGAAGTTTTTTCGTCCGGGCGCGCCGTTTGCCTTTGCGCGGCGCTCAGGAGAACTGGCGCGCGAAGAGCACGGCTTCGTTGATCTCCGGCCAGGCCATGACCGTCTGGGAGACGCCCGTGCCGGAGAGGTGATAATACACGCGGCGGCGGGTGTAGAGCCAGAGCTCGGTGAAGGTGACGGCGCCGTCGCGGTTGGCGTCTGCGCGCAGGGTGACGGAGCGGTCGTTGTCCAGATCCCAGCCAAGGCCTTCGCAAAGCGCCCGCGCGAACACGGTGGACATGGAGGATTCGGTGTTTTCGCCCGTATCGGAGATGCGGTAGCTCTCCTCGTCCGCGCCGCAGGAGGTCATGACGAGGTATTTTCCGCTCAGCAGCGCGGAATCGGAAAAGACCTTTGCGACGGACTGCGCATAGAGCTGCGCGGCGGCGCTGCCGATGAACGCGCCGCTCTGGCAGCAGTCGATGAGCACGACGATGCGCCCGGGCACCTGCCGGAGCATGGCCTCGAGCGCGCGCACGGAAACGAGCGTCCCGTCATGCAGCAGGAGGCAGGGCTCGCCGTCCGTCATTTCGCCGTGGCAGCTGATGTAAAACAGGCTCACGTCCTCCGGCTCCGCTTCGCCAAGGCTTGTGCGGATCGCCTCGGAGAGCTCCGGGAGCGTGCTGTCGATCTGCACGGTGACTTCAAAGGGCGTGCCGCTGCGATAGCGCAGCGCGCCGAGCATGTCGCTCAGCCCCTGCACGGTGTTGACCGCGCCGGTGCGCGTGCGCCCGTCGTCGTAGCGCTGCTCGCTCAGCAGCAGCGCCCTGCGCGCAGGCAGCGGATCGATCACCCGCACGCTCAGCGAGGCGGACGCCCCGTCGGGGGCGGAGGCGCTGACGCGGGCGCGTCCCGGGCTGAGGATCGAAGCCACGCCCTGCTTGTCGACGGAGACGACCTCTTCGTCGGAGGAGGCGTATGTGATCTGCCTGCCCTGCGCGTTTTCCAGCAGCGCGGTCAGATCGACCGTCTCGCCCGTGTAGGCCTCCAAAACGGAGGTGGAAAAGGCCGGAGGCTGCCCCGCCGCGGCGCAGAGGGGCGCGATATAGACGAGCATGCCCAGCAGCAGCGCCCAAAGCACCGCCGGCCGGGCCGGTTTGGTTTGACGCATTGCGATTTCCTTTCCCAAAGAATGCGGCGGCTGTCGAAGGGACGCGCCGAGGCCGCATATATGGCCTATTGTAGCGCAATAAAGTTCTTTTCGCAACTGATTTTTCCCCTGCGGCGGCGCTCTGCCAGGCATTGCCTGCGCGCGCTTTTTCTGCATGGAAAATGCGCCTCCGGGCGGGCCGACCCGGGCGAAAAGGCGAAAAAGGGCGAAAGCGTTTCGCGAAAACATCAATAATTCCGCAGGAATGCCATCAAAAGCCGGGCGGAGACTTGCAAATGTGGCGATAATTGTTTATAATAAGTAAACAGGAGCGCCTTGCGCTCCGCTGCCGGTTTTGCCGGCGGCGCTTATCATGCAGCTAAGGCGGCGATTCATTTGAGAAAGAAGAAGTGCATAGCGATGCTGCTCGCAGGCGGTCAGGGAAGCCGTCTGGGCATTCTGACCAAGAAGGTGGCAAAGCCTGCCGTTCCCTTCGGCGGAAAGTACAGGATCATCGATTTCCCGTTGTCCAACTGTTCCAACTCCGGCATCGATACCGTCGGCGTGCTGACGCAGTATCAGCCTCTGGAGCTCAACAGCTACATCGGCTCCGGCCAGCCGTGGGACTTGGACCTTATGCAGGGCGGCGTGTTCGTGCTGCCTCCCTACATGCGCGGCAAGAGCGGCGAATGGTATCGCGGCACAGCCAATGCGATCTACCAGAACATCCCCTTCATTGAGCAGTATGACCCGGAATACGTCCTCATCCTCTCCGGCGATCATATCTACAAGATGGACTACAACGACATGCTGAGCTGGCATATCAAGAACAATGCGGACGCGACCATCGCCGTGCGCACGGTCCCCATGAGCGTGGCCAGCGAATTCGGCATCATGAACACCGAGCCCGACGGCTCCATCATCGAGTTCGAAGAGAAGCCCAAGCACCCCAAGAGCGACAAGGCTTCCATGGGCGTGTACGTCTTTACATGGAAGGTGCTCAAGGAATATCTCGTGGCAGACGAGGCCAACCCGAGCTCCAAAAACGACTTCGGCAAGAACATCATCCCCGCCTTCCTCAACGACGGCAAGCGCCTGATGGCCTATGCCTTCGAGGATTACTGGAAGGACGTCGGAACGATCCACAGCCTTTGGGAGGCCAATATGGACCTGCTGGCCGAGCCGGCCGAGCTGGATCTGTACGACCAGAGGTGGTCGATCTACGGCCGCAACCCGGTCATGCCGCCGCATTTTGTGGGCGAGGGCGCCGAGGTCGCCTCGAGCATGGTCACGGAGGGCTGCGAAGTCTACGGCAAGGTGAACGGCTGCGTGCTCTATAACGGCGTGATCGTGGAAAAGGGCGCCGTTGTGGAAGACAGCGTGATCATGCCGGGCACCCGCATCTGCGCCGGCGCCGTCGTGCGCAGGGCGATCGTTGCGGAAAACACCGTCATCTCCGCCGAGTGCAAGGTCGGCGAGGAAAACGGCGATATCGCGCTGGTCGGCTCCAACACCGTGCTGCCCGAGGGCTATGTCGTGGCTCCCGGCGCGCAGGTGGACACCGACAGCATTGCAGAGGAGGCAAGAGCATGAAAGACGTGATGGGTATCGTCTACACCGGCAGCGAAGATCTGGCGCTGCGCGAGCTCACGTCCATCCGTTCCGTGGCCGCCCTTCCCGTGGCGGGCCGCTATCGCATGGTGGACTTTGTCCTCTCCAGCATGGTCAATTCCGGCATCCGCAACGTGGGCGTGCTGATGCAGAAAAACTATCACTCCCTGATCGACCATATCGGCTCCGGTAAGGAATGGGATCTGCACACCCGTGTGGACGGCCTGTTCATCCTGCCGCCCTTCATGAACGGCGAAAACGCAGGCACTTACACCGGCCTTCTGGACGCGCTGCACTCCAACATGAGCTATCTGCGCCGCTCCAGACAGGAATACGTCGTCGTCGCCAGCGGCTCCGTGCTGCTCAACGCCGACTTCGAGGAGATGGTGCGCCAGCATCAGGAGAGCGGCGCGGACATCACCGTGGGCTACACGCGCGACACCGCCTCCGACCTGGCCAGCCACGGCGGCGGAAGGCACGCCTTCATGCAGTTTGACACCGAGGGCCGCCTGACGAACATGGAGATCAACCCGAACGCGCCCAGCTTCGACAGCATGGGGCTGGACCTGTTCGTCGTGCGCAGGAAGCTGCTGATCTACCTTGTGGATCAGGCCATCGCGCAGGGCATGCACAGCATGTATGCCGACCTCATCCGCTCCCATATGCTCGCCGGCTCCATCGACATCCGCGGCTATGAATACAAGGGCTTCTGCAGGCGCATCGAGACCGTGCTGGGCTATTATAAGCTCAACATGGACATCATCCGCCCCGAAGTGCGCACCGCCCTCTTCGGCGAGCACCCTGTCTTCACCAAGACGCGCGACGACGCCCCGGCCAAGTATCTGGCGGGCTCCAGCGTGAAAAACTCCTATGTGGCCGACGGCTGCGTCATCGAAGGCACGGTGGAAAACAGCGTGCTCTTCCGCGGCGTGCGCGTGGAAAAGGGCGCCGTTGTGAAAAACTGCGTGATCATGCAGGACAGCGACATCCTCGAAGGCGCCGAGGTCGAAAACGTGATCTTCGACAAGGCCGTGACCCTGCGCCGCAGGGGCCGTCTGGTCGGCCAGCCGCTCTATCCGATCGTCGTCGGAAAGAACACTACTTTGTGATATCCTGCAGATTTTACGTTCTGTGCAAGGAAAATAACACAATCGCCATGTGGCGTGCTTGCCAAGACAAAATTTGTGGGGTAAAATACAGGGCGTAAACCCAAGAAAGATTTGGAGGAGATTCCCATGATCAAGATTGGTATCAACGGTTTTGGCCGCATCGGCCGTCTCGTTTTCCGCGCCAGCCTCGACCATAAGGACGTCGAAGTTGTCGGTATCAACGACCTGATCACTCCCGAATACATGGCTTACATGCTCAAGTACGACACCGTGCACGGCAAGTTCGAGGGCACTGTCGCTCATACCGAAAACTCCATCATCGTCAACGGCAAGGAGATCCCGGTCTTCTGCCAGAAGAACCCGGCCGATCTGCCCTGGGGCAAGGTCGAAGCGGAATACGTTGTCGAGTCCACCGGCCTGTTCCTGACCCAGGAAAAGGCTCAGGGCCACATCGACGGCGGCGCCAAGAAGGTCGTTATGTCTGCTCCCTCCAAGGACAGCACCCCCATGTTCGTTATGGGCGTGAACAACGACAAGTACACCACCGACATGAACTTCGTCTCCAACGCCAGCTGCACCACCAACTGCCTGGCTCCGATCGCGAAGGTTCTGCATGACAACTGGGGCATCGCCGATGGCCTGATGACCACCGTCCATGCCACCACCGCCACCCAGAAGACCGTTGACGGCCCCTCCATGAAGGACTGGCGCGGCGGCCGTGCTGCGGCTGGCAACATCATCCCCTCCTCCAC
>JAUMYC010000395.1 GCA_030528845.1 Eubacteriales bacterium | reverse complement strand
TCTCGGTGTTGTAGAGGATGCCCATCGTGCCCCACGTGTACGGCACGGCGTACTCCGCTTCCGGATCGTAGGACTCGCCCATGAACCGCGGGTTGATGTTTTTGACGTTGGGCACGTTGTCCCAGTTGATCGGCTGGAGCAGGCGCTCCTGAATCATGCGCTCGATCATGTAGTCGCTCGGGACGATCACGTCGTAGCTCGAGCCGCCCATGGCGATCTTGGCGTACATGTCCTCGTTCGTCTCAAACGTCTCGTAGATCACGCGGATGCCCGTCTCCGCCTCGAAGATGTCGATGATCTCCGGCTCGACGTAGTCGCCCCAGTTGTACACGGAGATCGTTTCGCCCGTCATCTTCACCGGGTTTTCCGGCATCGTCGCCCACGGGACGTATTCCTCTTCCTCCTCCGCCGCGTCCTGCGCCGGCTTCTCGTCGCTGCCGCCGAAGGCGAGCAGCGCGATCACCAGCGCAAAGGCGAGCAGAATCAGCCATTTCTTTTTCATTTTCGTTTTCCTCCCGTCCTGTCCGGTTTTGCGTCAGTACGGAATGCGTACCTTTTCCACCTTGTCCTTGCTGCGCGGATCCTTCTTCAGGTCCTGCAGGTTAATGCCGATGAGCAGGATGAACACGCAGGCGAAGATCAGCGTGGAGAGCGCGTTGATCTTCGGGGAGATGCCGCGCTTGGCCATGGTGTAAATCGTGATGGAGAGATTGCTCACGCCGGAGCCCGTCGTAAAGAAGCTGACGACGAAGTCGTCGATGGACATCGTCAGCGCCATGATGAAGCCGGAAAACACGCCGGGCATGATATCCGGCAGGATCACGCGGAAGAATCCCTGCAGCGGCGTCGCGCCCAGATCCTGCGCCGCCTCGGCGAGGTTGGGGTCGAGCTGGCGCAGCTTGGGCATGACGCTGAGCACCACATACGGCACGCAGAACGCCACGTGCGCCAGCAGCAGCGTGATATAGCCCAGCTGCAGATGGACCATCGCAAAGAGCAGCATGAGCGAAACGCCGGTGACGACCTCGGAGTTGAGCATCGGCAGGTTGACGACGGAGAGCATCGCCTGACGCGGGCGGCGCTTCATCTGGAAGAGCGCGATCGCGCCGACCGTGCCAAGGACCGTGGAGATCGCGGCGGCGAGGAAGCCGACGGAGAGCGTCGTCCCCAGCGCGGCCATGATCGCCTCGTCCGCGAAGAGCTCCTTATACCAGCGCAGCGTGAATCCGCCCCACTGCGCGCGGGACTTGCTGTCGTTGAAGGAATAGAGGATCAGCATGACGATCGGCGCATAGAGGAACGCCATGATCAGCGCGATGTACGCCTTCCTCAGGTTCCGGTTCAGATTCTTTTTCATCAGAGGATGCGCACCTCCTTCTGCGGCTCGTCATCCTTGTCGACCTTGTTGAGCGCGCCCATGAACGCGAGCACGACGACCATCACCAGCAGCGACAGCGTCGCGCCGAAGTGCCAGTCGCTCGACTTGCCGAACTGGTTCTGGATGATGTCGCCGATGAGCGGCACCTTGCCGCCGCCCATGAGCTGGCTGATGACGAACGTCGTCACCGCCGGCACGAACACCATCGTGATGCCCTCCAGCACGCCCGGCAGGGAATAGGGCAGCGTCACGCGCAGGAAGCTCTTGGCCGGGTTGGCGCCCAGATCCGCCGCCGCCTCGAGCATGCTCTTATCGATCTTTTCGATCACGGTGTAGATCGGCATGATCATGAAGCTGAGGTAGTTATAG
>JAUMYC010000127.1 GCA_030528845.1 Eubacteriales bacterium | reverse complement strand
TGACGGGGTTGATCTTGCCGGGCATGATGGAGGAGCCGTGCTGGCGGGCGGGCAGCTTGATCTCCTCAAAGCCGCCGCGCGGGCCGGAGGAGAGCAGGCGCAGGTCGTTGGAGATCTTGGAGAGGATCAGCGCGCAGCCCTTGATGGCGCCGGAGACTTCCACAAAGCCGTCCGGGTTCTGCGTCGCGTCGATCAGGTCCTCCGCCTGCACGAAGTTTTCGCCCAGCTCATAGGCGAGCACGCGGCACACGTTTGCAACGTATTCCTTGGTGGCATTGATGGAGGTGCCGATGGCGGTCGCGCCCATGTTGAGCACGAGCATCTCCTTGCGCGCGTTGCGGATGCGGCTCACGCTGCGCTCGAGCGCCTTTGCGTAGGCGGCGAATTCCTGGCCGAGGCGCACGGGAACGGCGTCCTGCAGCTGCGTGCGGCCCAGCTTGACGATGTCCTTGAATTCCTCCGCCTTGGAATAGAACGCGGAGATCAGGCTGTCCAGCGCGAGGATGAGCCGGTTGACCAGCTTGAGCGTGGTCAGCTTGCCGGCGGAGGGGAAGACGTCGTTGGTGGACTGGGACATGTTCACATGGTCGTTGGGATGCACGATATATTCGCCCTTTTTGCCGCCGAGCAGCTCGGTGGCGCGGTTGGCGATGACTTCGTTGGCGTTCATATTGGCCGAGGTGCCCGCGCCGCCCTGAATGGGATCGACGACGAACTGATCGCGCAGAGAGCCGCGGATGATCTCCGTGCAGGCCGTGATGATGGCGTCGCGGTATTCCGTGGAAAGGCTGCCCGCCATGCAGTTGGCCATGGCGGCGGCTTTTTTGATCTGGCAAAGGCTCTCGATCATCGCAGGCAGCATCATCTGGTGAGAAAGCGGGAAATTCTGCTGCGCGCGGACGGTCTGCACGCCGTAATACGCCTCGTCCGGGATCTCGACTGCGCCGATGGAATCTCTCTCAATACGCATGATTCTATACCCTCTCCGCATTGTATTCTTATGGATGTGTTCGGTTCGGGATTATACACCCAACAGGCGGCGTTTGTCCATCGAAATTGATGGAAAATCCTGCAAAAAACCAAGATTTTACGCGTTTGTCCCGTCAAATGGGCGCTTGATCGGAAGGAAAGGCCTGCAAATGCAGGAGCTCCCCGCACAGGGCGCGCAGGCGGGGCAGCGCCGCGCGGATGCTGCGGACGCGCTCGAGCTGGCCGTTTGGATCTTCCGGCAGGACGAGGCGCATTTGCCGGGCGAAGGGCGCTTCCCACCGGGCGTAGAGCTCCGGCGCGTCTGCGCAGGCCTGCTGCATCAGGCGGGAGAAGGTGGCAAAGGTCCAGAAGAGGCTCTCCCGGTGCAGCCCGCTGTCGATGAGAGAAAGCGCGTCGTCCACGGCGGTCGGGCGCATCTCGCGCTGCAGGTCGCTTGTGAAGGGGAAGGCGGTCTTGCAAAGCGGGGCCATGCAGTCGAACAGCTCGGCCATTTTGCACACGCTTTGGCGGGCTTCGTCGGGCGATACCGCGCCGAATCCGGCGGCGTCGAGCAGGAACTCCTGCGCCCCGGGCAGGTTTTTCAGCACGGAATGCGCGGCGCGGTATCGCATGCGCACGGTGGGGTTCTTCTGCGCGGCGACGAGCACGGCGTGCGCCATGATGCCCGAGCCGAAGAGCAAGGAGGTGCAGCGGCGGAAGAGCGGCCACGCGGGGTCGAAGGCATCGAGCCCGGCTTCGATCTTCCGGATCACGCCGTCGATCCGCTGCAGAATGCGCTCGGGCTTGGAAAATTCCGCGGCGACGGCGCTGCACAGCGCATGCAGGCGGCCGTCGCCGTCAAAGAGGATGCGGCCGAGGTGCAGCGCGTGCGCGATGTGATAATCGGCCAACGCATGTTCGGGGTCGGAGATCTGCTCCCAAGGGATATACGTCCCCTCGATGACCATGCCGCGATCGGGGAGCTTGCCCGGCTTGGGACGCGCCCCGCCCTCGATGACGAGCATGACGTCGATATCGGAGCAGGAGGCGAGGTCGTCCTCCGGGCCGAGCTCGGCGCAGGAACCGGCGAGATATGCGCCGATGACGAAGGGATGTTCGGCGAGGAAGCCCTCCAGCCACGGAGCGAGGAAGGCTGTCAGTTCTTTTGCCTGCATAAAAACCGCCTTTCTGAGAGACGAAGGATAGGGGGGATCGGATCAAGCCCGCACGCCCTCGGAAACGATCCCTTTCGGAGAGCGCGGGACCCCTTTTCTTTTTCCAAAGAAAAGGGGCCCCGCAGGTACTTCTGTTGTGATCGTCAGCGCAGCTTCAGTTCGGCTGCGCAGGGCAGGGTGTCGGCCTCGGAGACCCACACATCCGCGCGGAAGCCCGGGAAGCCGTTGCGCAGGCCGAGCAGATGCACCTTGACGGTGGTGTTCTCGTATTCGGGCTTGATGGGGAAATAGAAGGTGTTGTTGGAGCCGGTGCGGTGGATGAAATGCTCATACTGGTTGCCCGGGAAGGAGGGAGCCTTGTCCGGCGCGCCGACGATGGTGCCGTCGGCCAGCTCGAGCACGGCATAGGCCGCGTCCACGCCGTGGCGGCCTTCCAGAGCGACGCAGAGCTTCGCGCCCGCCGGATAGGAAGCGAGGGCGAATTCGCCGGTGTGGAAGGTGTGGCAGGGGTTCATGGAATAGGCGGAGAACAGATTGCTCGCGCGCCAGCCGCAGCGGCAGAGCGCTTCGCCGCCGGCGGTGATGGAGAAATCGTTCGCACGCACGGGCGCGCCGGCGATGCGGAAATAGCGCACGGGGCCGTTCAGCCGGAAGGTAGCCGTCACGCGTTCGACGTCGATCTGCATCATTTCCGGAACGGTCTTGGGGATGAAATTGCACTTTTCGGCCACGGGATCGGAGAGGGAGAGCAGCTCGAGCGGCTGGAAGCAGTTCAGACATTCGCCCGCCTCGGCGCGCAGGCCGGAGAGGGTCTCGCCCTTTTCGAGCAGGAAGGTGACGGACATGGTGTCGCCGGTCACGACCGCGCCGGTATCCACGCGCAGCATGCCGCCGGAGATGCGCTGGTCGTCCTCGACCGTGGAGGCCATGAAGAAGGTGTCCTTCCTGCCGTCGAAGAGGAACTTATCCCAGATGCCGCGATAGACGAAGGTGTCCTGCTCGAAATGATGCCTGCGGGCCTCGGCCACTTCGGGCACGGCGATCTCTCCGCTGCGCTGCAGAGAGCGCACTTCCAGAGAGTTGTTGTCCGCAGCGAAGACGGCGGCTTCGTAGAGCGCCTCGGCATTGGCCGGAACGGCCGCGTGCAGGGCTTCGACGTCGGCGGGCAAAGTGCTCGGGGAGAGGCTGCCCAGCTTCACGCCGCCGCGGATGACCTTTTCGCCCGCAAAGGAGAGCGTGTATTCCGCGCCGGAGAGCAGCGCGCTCGCATCGCAGCCGTCCAGCTCGGCCTTGGTATATTTGGAAAGATCGCCGGTGAGGCGGATTTTGTAGGATTCGCCCGGCAGGCCGTAGAGGTTGGCCCTGAATTCCTCGCCGTCCATGCGGGTCATGGGGCGCATCCTGCCGCCCTGCACGCCCACATCGGCGAGGGGTTCCTTGGAGAGCACGACCAGCGCCGTGCGCCAGGGCTCCATTTCGATGGTCAGGCTCTCGCCCTCGGCTACGAAGCCCATGTCCTCCTCGTAGGGGTGGATGGAGCGGACATACACGCCGCCCGCTGCGTTGCCGGTCTCCGCGCCGGGGGTGAAGGTGTAGGAGGTCTTCTCCCAGGAGAGGTTGACCATGGTGATGAAGCGCAGCTCTTCGTTTCCGCGGGAGACGGCGTTGGGGCCGAATTTGTCCTCGGAGAGGGTGATGGCGTCCACGAGGATATCGTTAAAGCGGCGCTTGAGGGCGATGAGACGGCCCATGGTGCGCAGCTCGTCCTCGCGCATGAGCCACGGGTTGCCGTAGATCTGGGGCGAGAGGATGAGCCCGCGGCGGAAGGCCTGGATGACCAGCTCGTCCGCCCAGAAGTCCAGACAGGAGCTCAGGCACACGCCGTGGTCTTCCACGAGGCGCTCGAGCCCTTCGGGGTTGCCGCGCATGAGCGTGCCGCCGCGATGGTGCGGGGCGGTCTTTTTGTTGGAATAGAGCACGTCGATGTAGGTCTCGGCGGATTCCCAGAGCTTGGTGGTGCAATACTGCTGCGCGCCGCCCAGATCGTTGCGGTGGTTCAGGATGACCAGCTCCGGCACATACTCCCGGCATTCCTCGATCATCTCGGTGAAATAGTCGCGGTAATCCCTGCGCAGCACGCCGCAGACGGTGTCAAACTTGAACAGGCCGAAGGCGAAATCGCGGCAGAGGGAGACGATCATGTCGCGGCGCTCTTTTTTGCTCTCTTCGGTGTCGCCGAAGCCGTCCGCGCCGCCCCACATGCCCAGCTTGAGCCCCAGTTCCTTCGCCTTTTCGGCGACCGGGCCGAAGCCGTTCGGGAAATGCTTTTTGAAGCGCTCGGAATAGATGGAGCCGTAGGTGCCCGCCGCGCCGTCGATATTGCCGGCGTCGAAGGCGTAGATGTCAAAGGCCGCGCCGGTCTCCTTCTTGAGCCATTCGAAGAAGGCGAGGTTGGCCAGAGTCTGCTCCTCGCAGGAGCCCTCGTTGGTATTGTTGATCCAGCTGAAGTATTCCGTCAGAGACGGGCTCTTCTCGTTGTAATACGCTGCCATGTGCGCACCTCTTATTTTGTGTTTTTTTTCGCCGGGCGCCTGCCCCGGCACATACACAATAAGTATACATAGAAGGAAAGTTTTCGTCAATTGCAAATGCTCCGGAGAGGAGCGCACAGGGGGTGCAGGGGGACGAAGTCCCCCTGCATGGGCTGCGGGGAGGGACAAAGTCCCTCCTCGCGGCCCCGTTCTGCCTTCTACCGGCGGCGCTTTGCGGCGCGGTGCGCCGTTCGTTTTGCCTGAAGGAGGATGTCGAGATAGCTGCGATAGCGCTTGTGATCGAGCCGGCCGTCGGCCAGAGCGGCCCGTACGGCGCAGCCGGGCTCGCTCTCGTGCCTGCAATCGGAGAAGCGGCATTGCGCGGCGAGCGCCTCGATGTCGGAATAGACCTCGGCTGCGCCTGTCTGCGCGTCCCATACGCCCAGTTCCCGCATGCCGGGCGTGTCGATGACCATCGCGCCGCAGGGCAGGCGGAACAGCTCGCGATGGGTGGTTGTATGCCGGCCCTTGGCCGCGTCGACGTCGCGCGTCCGGTTCACTTTCATAAGCTCGTCTCCGGCCAGCGCGTTGAGCAGACTGGATTTTCCGACGCCGGACATGCCCAGTAAAACGAGAGTTTTACCCGTGGTGAGATAGGGGACGAGGGAATCCATCCCCTCGCCCGTGTGCGCAGAAAGGCAGATCACCGGCGTGTCCTTTGCGAGGGAACGCGCCTGTTCGATGTACGGCGCAGGATCCGGGCAGAGGTCGGCCTTCGTGAGCAGAACGACCGGCTGCGCGCCGCTTTCGATCGCCTGCGCGAGATAACGCTCAAGGCGGCGCAGATTGAAATCCCGGTTGAGGGAGCTGACGATGAACACATAGTCCATATTGGCGGCAACAGCCTGCACGCCGCGCGCGCTGAACGCGTCTGCACGCGCGAAAAAGCTCTTTCTGGGCAGCGTGCGCGTGATCAGGCTGTCGCCGCTTGCGTTGGGGCGGATGCAGACGAAATCGCCGACGGTGGGATAAACGGCGCTGCTGCCGGCGAAGAACGCCGAGCCCTTGAGCCGCGCGTGGCCTTCGCCGACGGGAGAGACGATGGAATAGCGCTCCTTCTGCACGCCGGTCACGCGCGCGGGGAGCTCGTTCGGGGCGGGAAGTCCGTAAACGGCAGGGTCATAGCCGTAGGCAGTGATATCTTGCATGGGTTTCCTCCTGTTCTGAAAGGGAAATGCAGGGCGGCCCGAAAGCGCGCGCGCGATAGAAAAAACGCGCACAAAAACGACAGGCAGCCCTTGTAGGCCACCTGCCGCATGTGCGCGCAGATCTCCCTGCATATATACAAAGGTTCCTGAAGAGACGGTCTTTGGCCGTACACGGAGCAAAGACCCTATGCGGTTTTAGAGGCTGTTCACCTTCATCACATTTTCGCGCATAACACATCTCTCCTTTCCCTTAAAGAACGGTTTTTTCGGGAGCCTCCCCGATATGCTAATGATAGCACTTGTGTTTGGGCAGCGCAATAGAGCAAGCTTCACAAAAATCCGGGCGGGATCTTGCATCAGCGGGCGCACAGAAAAAGGACCCGGCCATTGCGGTCGGGTCCTCGTTTCGTATTGCGCGAACGGGGTGCAGGGGCGGAGCCCCTGCATGGGCGCCGGTGCCGCAGCACCGGCGCAGCGGGGGTGCAGGGGGCAGAGCCCCCGCCTCCCCGGAGTCCGCGTGATATAAATTACTTCGCTTTGGTGGAGATCTCCTCGAGCAGCTTGGCCAGCAGCGCGTCCGGAGCCATGGTGCCCAGATCGCCGTCCTTGCGGGAGCGCACGGCGGCGACGCCGTTTTCGACTTCCTTGTCGCCCAGCACCAGCATGTAGGGGATCTTGTCCATCTGCGCCTCGCGGATCTTGAAGCCGATCTTCTCGTTGCGCAGGTCGAGCTCGGCGCGGATGCCCGCGGCGTCAAGCTGTTCGTAGAGCTTCTTGGCGGCCTCGTCGGCGCGGTCGGTGATGGTCATGATCTTGACCTGCACCGGAGCCAGCCAGAGCGGGAACGCGCCGGCGAAATGCTCGGTGATGACGCCGATGAAGCGCTCGATGGAGCCGAGCACGACGCGGTGGATCATGACCGGGCGGTGCTTCTGGCCGTCTTCGCCGACATATTCAAGCTCAAAGCGCTCGGGCAGCTGCATGTCGAGCTGGATGGTGCCGCACTGCCAGGTACGGCCGAGGCAGTCTGCCAGATGGAAGTCCAGCTTCGGGCCGTAGAACGCGCCGTCGCCCTCGTTGATGATATAGCTCTTGCCCAGCTCTTCCACGGCGGCCTTGAGCGTTTCGGTGGCGAAATCCCAATCCTTTTCGTCGCCCATGTGGTCTTCCGGCATGGTGGAGACTTCGATCTGATAGGTGAGCCCAAAGACGGAATAGACCTCGTCGAAGAGGCGCACGACGTTCTTGATCTCGTCCTTCATCTGATCCCAGGTCATGAAGATATGCGCGTCGTCCTGGGTGAAGCAGCGCACGCGGAACAGGCCGTGCAGCGTGCCGGAGAGCTCGTGGCGATGGACAAGGCCCAGTTCGCCCACGCGCAGGGGCAGGTCGCGGTA
>JAUMYC010000394.1:1098-1749 GCA_030528845.1 Eubacteriales bacterium | reverse complement strand
CCTCATCGGCCAGCTGGCGGATGACAGAGAGAACCTCGTGCGTCAGCTGCGGATCCAGCGCGCTGGTCGGCTCGTCAAAGCAGAGTATATCCGGATCCATGCACAGCGCCCGGGCGATAGCCACGCGCTGGCACTGACCGCCGGAGAGATTGCAGGGATATTCGTTTGCCTTTTCCAGAAGGCCCACCTTGGCCAGCAGTTCCATGGCCTTGGTCTTGGCCTCTCCTGCGCCGCGGCCAAGGACAAGCATCTGCGGCGTCATCAGATTTTTGAGCACCGTGTAATGCGGAAAGAGGTTGTAATCCTGAAAAACCATGCCCATCTTGAGCATCAGCGCGCGCAGCGCCTTATCTCGCTGATAAACCGGCTTTCCATCGCTGCCCGTAGTCGCCAGGGCGTCACCGCCGATGCGGATTTCGCCGAAATCGATCGTTTCCAGATTATTTATGCAGCGAAGCAAGGTCGATTTGCCTGAGCCGCTGCGTCCGATGATCGCCACAACCTCGCCGCGCGAAACGCGCATGGATACGCCCTTGAGGACTTCGGTTTCGCCGAATGTTTTTTTCACATCGATCACCTGAAGCATGTGGTGAAACCTCCTTCCTCAGTCCTTATAATAGTCAAAGCGCCTGGATAGATAGCTGAACACCA
>JAUMYC010000394.1:0-1088 GCA_030528845.1 Eubacteriales bacterium | reverse complement strand
GAAAAGGCCGGCGACAAAGAGCGGCTCCACGGAGGCGGTGCGGCTGGCCTCGTTCTTCGCCGCGCGGAACAACTCCGACACAGCAATGATATTAGCCAGAGACGTATCCTTGACCAGCGTGATAACCTCGTTGGATACCGGCAGCAGCACACGCTTTACCACCTGGGGCAGCACAACATGGAAAAACGCCTGCGGCTTCGTAAAGCCCAGTACCTGACAGGCCTCGTGCTGGCCCACGGGAATAGACATGATGCCGCCGCGGAAAATTTCTGCAAAATACGCTGCATAATTGAGCGCAAAGGCAAGCACCGTCGCCGACATACGATCCAGATTAAGGCCCAAGAACATGGGCAGCGCAAAATAGATCGCAAAGAGCTGCAGCATCAGCGGCGTACCGCGCATGATCAGAATATACAGCGCGACAGGCATGCTGATCACACGCCGCTTATTCATGCGCAGAAGCGCCAGCACCATGCCCAGCGGAATAGAGAAAACGAGAGTCAGAAAAAAGATGGTCAGCGTATTGCCAAAGCCGCTGCGCATGGCCATGATCAGTTTGATCATCGCCTCAGGATTGTTAAAATACCGCATGTCGTCCTCTTATTCTTGATGATCTTCGGTTTGTCGGCGCGAAGGGAAGATGGGAGACCCCCAAAGCGAATGAGGCTGTAATGCACGATTACAGCCTCATCCGTATTGGAGGGAATTACTTCTTGTACTCGCTGGCATACTTGGCAATGGTGGTCACGTCGTTTGCAAACCACGCAGCGCGGATGGTATCAAGCGTGCCATCCTCCTGAATGGCGATGAGCTGCGCATTGATTTCGTCGGCCAGCGTCGCCTCGCCCTTGCGCACGGCGATACCATATTCCTCCGCCTGCAGGATCTCCGGCAGAACGCTGAAGGCCGTCGGATCCGCCTGCTGGGCGATGTAATAATTGCCCACAACGGAATCGATCAGCAGCACGTCGATACCGCCCAGTCGCAGATCCATCAGCGCAGCGACGAAGTCATCGGAAAGCGCGATCTCTGCCAGGGAATCCTTGATGGCCGGATTGGCTTCCAGCACATCCACGGACGCAGAACCC
>JAUMYC010000393.1 GCA_030528845.1 Eubacteriales bacterium | reverse complement strand
CGGCGACGGCCTGCGCCTTGAGCGCCTCCAGCGGGAAGGAATTGTCCATCTCATACGGGAGGACGCCGCGCATGTAGTCTTCCATATAGACATGCACGATAATCTGCACATTGCCGCCCTTGGCAATGAACTCGATATCGCCGGGATACAGGCTCTGCGGCTTTCTCGCCTGGGCGATGTATACGCCGTTATTGCCGCTTGACTGATGGCGGCGCAGCTTGAAGCTGCTGCCCATCGTGCTCGTCTGCCCGCCGCGCGTCATGCGCAGCGTGCCGCCGCTGTTGCTTACGCGGATCGTCTCGCCCCTGTCAAGCGCCCGCGAAGCGTCGCCGCCCACGGAGTAGCTGCCGTCAATCGTCACATCCACCGATGTATTCGAGGCGATCGAGGACAGATAGACGCGCACCGTGCCGGACACCGTCGTGCCCGATACGACGCCGCTGTCTGCGCAAGCCGCAGCAGCGCTCAGCAGCAGCAACAGCAGCAGCGCGGCAATCCGTTTGATCTGTGCCATGTGTTGTCCCTCTTTCGTCCGTATTGCATCTGTGAATCCTCTGTCACAAAAGCATGTGCATTGTACCATATCCCCGGGGCGTTTGTAAATCGCGCGAAGGCTGTCAATCCCTGTCTGATCTGCCCGGCTTTTGCAGCCCTTCCGGGCATTTCCTCCCCGGCGCGCTTGATGCGTGTGTGCATTTCTGATATAATATGTGACACCATCTGATATCGTAATGGAGGCTTTTTCCGAGTATGAAAAAACATGCCGCACTGCTTATCGTGCTTATTCTGGCCGCCGCTGTGCTTTCCGGCTGCAATTCCGCTTTGGCGCCTGCGCCCAGCGCCGCGCCGACACAGGCCCCTACCAGCGCGCCAACGCAGATTCCCACCAGCGCGCCGACCCAGGCCCCCGCGCAGCTGCAGAAATTCAGCGCCGTCTATATGGATACGTTTGATACCGTCATCTCGCTGATCGGCTTTGCCAAGGATCAGGAGACGTTCAACGCGCACTCCAATACCGTGCATGAGCAGTATCAGCGCATGCACAAGCTCTTTGACACATACAACAGCTACGAGGACGAGGGCGTGGTGAGCATCTTTACCCTCAATCAGAAGGTCGCCGCCGCGCCGGTTGAGGTCGATCCTGTTCTCTTCAATCTGCTCAAGCTCTGCAAGGAGAATTACGAACTCACGCGCGGTCAGGTCAATATCGCCATGGGCAGCGTCCTGTCCATCTGGCATGACTACCGCGACGCCGGCCTTGCCGATCCCGCAAACGCCCAGCTGCCGCCGATGGACGCGCTCAAGGCGGCCACCGCGCACACAAATCTTGACGACGTGATCCTTGACGAGGAAAACATGACCGTCTTCTTCGCCGATCCCAATCTCAAGCTCGACGTGGGCGCGGTTGCCAAGGGCTTTGCGACGGAGCTGATCAGCCAGATGCTGCTTGAAAGCGACATGTCGTCCTTCATCATCAGCGCCGGCGGCAACGTGCGCCTGGGCAACCCGCCGCAGGACGGCCGCCGCGCATGGGGCGTGGGCATTCAGGATCCGGACGGCGCGGTGCTCGGTCTCTCCGACATCGTGGAGACGCTCTTCATCGCCAATCAGTCCGTCGTCACCTCCGGCGATTATCAGCGCTTTTACACCGTGGACGGCGTCAACTACCATCACCTCATCGATCCGGACACACTGATGCCGGCGACGAACTTCCGCTCCGTGTCGATCATCACCGAGGATTCCGGTCTGG
>JAUMYC010000126.1 GCA_030528845.1 Eubacteriales bacterium | reverse complement strand
TTCGGAGCCGCTCATGGAGAAGAACGGCACGCCGGCTTCACCGGCCACCGCCTTGGCAAGCAGCGTCTTGCCGGTGCCGGGAGGGCCGACGAGCAGCACGCCCTTGGGCATCTGTGCGCCGATCTCCTTGTACTTTTCGGGATTATGGAGGTAATCCACGATCTCCTGCAGGCTGTCCTCCGCCTCGTCCACGCCCTCCACATCGTCGAATTTGATGCCCTGCGTGGACTGCACATACACCTTTGCGTTGGACTTGCCCATGTTGAACATCATCGAGTTGGGGCCGCCTGCGTTCTTCATCATCTTCTTGGACATGATCTGGCCAAGGCCGATGAACATGGCCATGGGAAGGATCCACGACAAGAGGAAGCTCAGCAGCGGGGAGGTCTCCTCGATGATCTCCTTGCCGTACACGGCGTCTGACGCCTGCAGCCGGGCGACCAGATCGGGGTCGTCCATTTTGCCGGTTTTATAGACGACTTTTTCATCCTTGCCGGTGAAGATGATCTGATTGTCCTGCACCTGCACGCCGTTGACCTCGTTGTTCTCCGTCATGGTGATAAAGGTGCCATAGTCCACCTCGACGATCTGGTGCTTGGCGATCCACGGCAGCAGCATCGAATTCAGCAGCACGACCACCAGCATCGTAACGACGTAATAAAAGATCAACGGCTTTTTCGGGGATTTCACTTCGTTCATGACGGAACCTCGCTTTCTTTTTCTGCGGTAAGCTGCATATCCAGCGCAAGCAGCACGGCGTGCAGCGCGTGATTCATGGACTGCACGGCCTGATCGATGGCATACTCGGCGTAGAGCGCCGCTGCGTTGGCCTGCTCGGCGGCGTCATCGTTCTGCGCAAGCGCTGCGTGCAGGCAGGCTTCAGAGCTTTGCCGGCAGGTCAGCTGGGCCTGAGCGAGCCGGGAAGCCAGCGGCGTTCTGCTGCAGTGTGCTGTGTTGCTGAGCATGATCTCATTTTCCAGACACTCGTCCTCAAGCCGTGCAAGCTCCTGTCGGATCTTTGCCTGATCGGCAGACTGGCAAACCCGGATCCGGCTCTGCAGATGCCCGTATGCCTTTTCCATTTCATACAGTTTGATGGCAAATAATTCGTTGTTCATCGATTTCCTCCTTTATTTATACCATAAGAAAAGAAGCTGCACCATATGCAGCTTCTTCGATGTGTATGGACAGATTTGCGGATCTGTAAGGCTCTCAGCTCTTCAGCGTCGCCATTGCGGCGGTCAGCAGCCTGCACAGCTGCTGCGTCAGCCGGTCGATGTCGGTCTTCTCTCCGTTGCAATAGGTGAGCAGCAGATGTGCGATGCCGCCGGAGCAGAACTGTACCACCACTTCCTCCTCGGCCGGGTCGATGATTACCTTCGGGCACTTTTTGCGAAAGATCGTCAGCAGATAGGCGTTGAGCGTCTGCAGATAAACGGCTTCGATATGCTCCCGCTTCTGAGAACTCAGAGCTCGCCTGACCGCAGCGTGGGACTCGGCAGCCGCTTCGACAAAAACGCGGATCGCCTGCTCCTTCGTGGGCTGCTCAAGGCTCCGCTTGAGCACCTGCTGCATCCTCTGCTCGATCGCCCAGTCGATGACCTCGTAGATATCTTTGAAATGATAATAGAAGGTCTGTCTGGAGATGCCGCAGGCGTCCACCAGATCCGTGACGGTGATCTTGTCGATATCCCTGCGCTTGAGCAGCCGCAGGTATGTGTCCGTGATCGTGTTCTTCATCGCCGTCGGCATATCCTGACCTCCCTGTCCGTGCATGTGTACCGCAATATTTTACCGCGCATTGCGGGCGCTGTCTATCGTTGTCTGCAATTCCGTGAAGCGTTGGATGGCGGGCTGTATTGCAGGTCGACGAATGCATAAAAAAGCCCTTCCCGCAGCGGGGAAGGGCGCAACTTTTTATCAGGATACCGACGGCGCGTCGATGGCGGCCTCCGGCGCGGGCATAGCCGCCGTCTTGCGGGCGCGCGGCTTCTTGGCCGGGGGATTGGTCACCACGGTGGGCTTGCCCGTCTTGAGCACTGCGTCGCGGTCGATGATGCACTTGGCCGCGTTCTCCAGAGAGGGCAGCTCATACATCGTGTCCGTCATCGTGCTCTCGATAATGGCGCGCAGGCCGCGTGCGCCGCTCTTGCGCTTGAGCGCCAGCTGGGCGATCTCGCGCAGGGCGTCCTCGGTGAATTCGAGCTCCACGCCGTCCATCTGCAGAAGCTTTTTATACTGCCTGCACAGGGCGTTCTTCGGCTCGGTCAGGATGCGGATCAGCGCGTCTTCGTCGAGCTGGCCGAGGCTGACCAGCACCGGCAGGCGGCCGATGAACTCCGGAATGAGGCCGAACTTCAGCAGGTCTTCCGGGCGCACCTTGGACATGACGTCTGCGCTGGCGCGTTCCTGCTTGGAGTGAACGTCCGCGCCGAAGCCCATGCTCTTTTTGCCCGTGCGCGCCTCGATGATCTTCTCGATGCCGTCGAATGCGCCGCCGCAGATGAAGAGGATGTTGGTGGTGTCGATCTGGATGAAATCCTGATGCGGGTGCTTGCGGCCGCCCTGCGGGGGGACGGCGGCGACGGTGCCCTCGAGGATCTTGAGCAGCGCCTGCTGCACGCCCTCGCCGGAGACGTCGCGCGTGATGGAGACGTTTTCGCCCTTCTTGGCGATCTTGTCGATCTCGTCGATATAGATGATGCCCCTCTGCGCCAGCTCGATGTCGTAATCGGCGTTTTGGATCAGGCGCAGCAGGATGTTCTCGACGTCCTCGCCGACATAGCCGGCCTCGGTGAGGCTGGTGGCGTCCGCGATGGCGAAGGGCACGTTGAGGATCTTGGCCAGCGTCTGGGCGAGATAGGTCTTGCCGCAGCCGGTGGGGCCGAGCATGACGACGTTGGACTTTTGCAGCTCCACGCCGTCGTCCTCGCTCTGTTTTTTGTTGTTGATGCGCTTGTAGTGGTTGTATACCGCCACGGCCAGCGTGCGCTTGGCGTCATCCTGGCCCACGACGTATTGATCCAGCGCCTCTTTGATCTCTCTGGGGGTCTTGCAGGTCATCTCGCCGTGCACATGCTCCGGCTCCATGTTCTCCTGCACGATCTCCTGACAGAGCGCCACGCACTCGTCGCAGATAAACACGCCCGGGCCTGCGATGATGCGGCGCACCTGATCCTGCGGCTTGCCGCAGAAGGAGCATTTTACGATGGGTCCGTTGCCAAAATTATCCTTGGGCATTTGATTTCTCCTTACAATCGTCTCTCGTTACCGGCGGGGCGGAACGATCTCGTCGATCAAACCATATGCGAGAGCTTCCTCTGCCGTGAGGAAATGATCGCGTTCGACGTCCTTTTCGATTTCGGCAAGGGCCTTGCCGGTGTTCTCGGCCAGCTGCATGTTCAGCTTTTTCTTCATTTTGAGGATCTGCTCGGCCTGGATCTGGATATCGGTGGCCTGGCCGCGTGCGCCGCCAAGCGGCTGGTGGATCATGATCTCGGCATTGGGCAGGGCCTTGCGCTTGCCCTTTGCGCCGGAGGAGAGCAGGAACGCCGCCATGGAAGCCGCCATGCCCACGCACAGCGTGCTCACCGGGCAGCGCAGATAGCGCATGGTGTCGTAGATGGCGTAGCCGGAAGTGATCACGCCGCCGGGGCTGTTGATATAGAGCATGATATCGCTGTCGGGGTCTTCCATTTCCAGAAAGAGCATCTGCGCGACGATCGCGTTGGCGACGTCGTCGTTGATCTCTCCGCCAAGGAAGATGATGCGGTCCTTGAGCAGCCTCGAATAGATATCGTAGGAGCGTTCGCCGCGGCTGGTCTGTTCAACGACATAGGGGATCAGGTTCATTCAGACACCTCCTGACATTTGCGTTGTGGGTGGTTTTTTCGGATGGAAGAAGTATGGAGAGGCCAAAGGCCTCTCCATATATGCTTGCGCGTTCTTTTGTGGATTATTCGCCCATGGCGTACTTCTTGAGCAGATCCAGCGCCTTGCGGGTGGTGGCCAGCTCGGTGAAGTAATTCTTTTCGCCTTCGGACATGGTGGCCTTATATTCTTCGATGGTCTTCTTGCGGCTCTCGACGTATTCCTTCATAGCCTCGTCGATATCCTCTTCGGTGGCTTCGACGTTTTCGGCCTTGCGCAGGGCTTCCAGAGCCAGCTGCACCTTCACGCGGTTTTCCGCCTCGGGCTTGCGCTGTTCCTTGATCTGATCGATGGTCTGGTTGGTGTACTTGCAGAACAGCTCCATGTTGAGGCCCTGGTACATCATGCTGGTCTCCATCTCGCGCATGAGATCCTCGACCATGTCTTCGATCATCGCTTCCGGAATGTCCGCTTCCATGCCCTCGACCAGCTGCTCGATCACGTCGTTTTCAAACTGGTTCTCGGCGTTGTCGTTGGCGCGCTTTTCGAGCTTTTCCTTCACGTCGGCCTTGTAGGCTTCGAAGGTGTCGAATTCGGAAACGTCCTTGGCGAACTCGTCGTCGAGCTCGGGCAGTTCCTTTTCCTGGATGGAGTGGACGGTGCACTTGAAGGTGGCGTCCTTGCCGGCCAGGTTTTCGGCGTGATATTCGGTGGGGAAGGTGACGTTCACGGCCACTTCCTGACCGATCTCGGCGCCGACGAGCTGCTCTTCAAAGCCGGGGATGAAGGAGCCGGAGCCGATGACGAGAGTCTGATCCTGCGCGGTGCCGCCTTCAAACTGCTCCTCGCCGCAGAAGCCGGCGTAGTCCAGCTTGATCTGGTCGTCGAGCTTGACGGGGCGGTCGGTCACGTCGATGTAGCGGGCCACGCGGTTGCGGGCGCGCTCGATCTCGGCCTTCACGTCGTCTTCGGTCACTTCGGCCACGGTCTTTTCCACGCGGATGGCCTTGTAATCGCCCAGAGTGACGTCCGGACGGACGAACACTTCGATGGAGAATTCACAGCCTTCGCCGTTGCCGATCTTCTGGATATCGAGCTCGGGACGGTCGACCGGCTGGATGCCGTGTTCGGCGATGGCGGCGCGGTAGAGATCCGGGAAGATGGCGTCGATGGCCTCATCATAGAAGATGCCCTCGCCATACTGCATCTCGATGACCTTGCGCGGGGTCTTGCCCTTGCGGAAGCCGGGGATGTTGATGCGGCCGACCATCTTGCGATAGGCGGTCTGCAGGGCCTTCTCGAATTCTTCGGGGGTAACGACGAAGCTCAGGCGAGCCTTGTTCGAGGAAATCTTTTCATAAGTGCTCATTGGAAATCGTGCCTCCTGTAAGTTCCCTTACTGTATCCATGCAATTTTAGCATATCGAAAGGCGCTTTTCAACGCCATTTCTTGACCTGCATGTTAAATCGTTCTGCAAAAAGCGCGTTTTCACGCGGGGGTCATCGGGCGCCGACGATATTGTTGATCCACACGCCGCGCTTGACCATGATATAGCCGATCACGGCCTTGATGATCTCCGTGCCCTGACAGATGGGATAGATGACCGTGATGGGCAGGCCCGTGTAGGCCACCAGCACATGCGCCACCGGGATCATCACCAGCCATGAGAAGACGCAGTCGTAGACGAAGGTGATCATCGTCTTGCCGCCGGAGCGCAAGGTGAAATAGAAGCAGTTGGCAAAGGAGAAGGCCGGCATCAGGCACGCCGCCGTGATCAGGAATTTCGTGGCCAGCGCGCGCACGTCCGGGGTGGTGTTGTACAAAAGCGGCAGAAGGCCCGAGCAGGCGATCAGCACAGCGCCCATCACAAGGCAGGTCATCGTGGAGAAGGCCGTGAGCTTGCGCACATAGTCCTTCGCCTTTTCCGGGTCGTTCGCGCCCAGCGCCTGTCCGACGAGGATGGCCACGGCGTTGCCCATGGTCATGAACATGACGTTGAACATATTGGAGATCGTGGAGGAGATGTTCAGCGCCGCCACGACCATCAGCCCGCGCTGGGAATATTTCTGCACGAGAGTCGTCGAGCCGAGCGACCAGAGCGCCTCGTTCGCCAGCAGGGGCATGCCCTTTTTGAAGATATCGACCGCAAGGTGCTTGGGGATATAGGGCGAGGTATAGGCCCCTTTGATAAAGGGGTGGCGCGCGTGGTTGCGGTGCGTATAGACGGCGAGGATGATCAGGCCGGCGTAGCGGGAGATGACCGTGGCCAGCGCCGCGCCCCGCACGCCCATGGCGGGCATGCCGAATTTACCGAAGATGAGCACATAGTTCAGGCACAGGTTCAAAAAGACCTCCACGACCGACGCCTTCATCGGCACGACCGTCTCGCCCGTCTCACGCAGGGTGCCGGCGTAGCACTGCGAGAGCGCGAAGGGCACCATGCCGAAATACATGACGTGCAGATACTGCAGGCCGTACTGCAGCGTGGCCGCCGCGTCGCCGGAGGCGTCCTCGGTCAGATAAAGGCCGATGAGCTGCGGCGCCGCGCAGAAGAAGATGATATAGGCGGCGGCGAGCACGAACAGCGCCGTGTACAGCTTGAAGCGGAAGGTGTAGCGCACGCCCTCGTGGTCCTTCGCGCCGTAATACTGCGCCGTGAAGATGCCCGCGCCGGAGAGCCCACCGAAGATGCACAGGTTGAACACGAACATGAGCTGGTTGGCCACGGACACGCCGCTCATCTGCTCTGTGCCCATGCGCCCGACCATCACGTTGTCGAGCAGGTTGACGAAGTTGGCGACGGTGTTCTGGATGATGATGGGGACGACGATGGCGAAGACCATTTTGTAAAAGGCCTTGTCGCCGATGTAGCGCTGCCGGAATCGGTTGAGCATTTTTGTTGTTCTCCTTGCTTTTGCGTTAGTTTTTGTTCAGCTCCGCGCCGATGACGCTGTGGATCCACACGCCCTTTTTGACCAGGATCAGCCCGAATACGGCCTTGATGACGTCGGCTGTCTGGCAAAGGGAATAGACCCAGACGATCGGCAGGTCGGTCAGGTTTACCAGAGCCCATGCCATGGGCACCTGCATGCTCCAGAGGAAGAGACAATCGAAGATGAAGGTGATGAGCGTCTTGCCGCCGCAGCGCAGAGTAAAATAGGAACAGTTCACGATGCCGTTGACCGGCATCATCACCGCGGTGACGATGAGAAAGCACATGGCCAGATGCCGCACGTCCTCGGTGGTGTTGTAGAGCTTGGGCAGCAGCGGAGAGCATGCGCCCAGCGCGAGCCCGACCACGATGCACAGGCACAGCGCGAAAAAGAGCATCTTGCGCACGATGTCCTTGGCCTTTGCGACCTCTCCCGCGCCCAGCGCCTGCCCGGCGAGGATGGCCACCGTGTTGCCCATGGAATGA
>JAUMYC010000125.1 GCA_030528845.1 Eubacteriales bacterium | reverse complement strand
AACAGCTGCGGCAGCTCGTCGATACCGGTCTTGCGGAGGAATCTGCCCACGCGCGTGATCCGCGGATCGTCCTTCATCTTGAAGACCGGGCCGCTCATTTCGTTTTGGCTCAGGAGCCCTTCCAGCCCCTCCTCCGCATTCGGCACCATACTCCTGAACTTTCGGAATCTGAAGTGTCTGCCGTTTCTGCCCACTCGGATCTGCGTAAAGATCGGGCTCGCGCCCGGTTTTTCCAGCCAGACGACCAGCGCCACGATCAGCATCGGGACGCACAGCGCGACCAGCGCCAACGACGACAGCGCGATATCCTGCGCGCGCCGCAGCTGTCCGCAGCGGCGCTCCTGCCGAAGCACTTCCTCGCGGTCGATCCTGCATCTTCCGTCGGGAAACGTCTGCAAAACCCCGGCTTCCCCGACGCGCTCCGCCGCGCAGCCGCCTGCCTTCAGCGCCCGTCCCCCGCACACCGCCATGGCGCAGCATCTCCCCTCCGACGTATTCGGCTGCCCGTTCCCCAAAGACCGTACTGTGTTCCCCTGCCCCGGCCGCTCATTTCTTCGCCGCGGGAACAGGCTTCCTCCTTGGCGCGCGCTCTCCGGCAGGGGGATACTCCGCGCCGCAGGTCTTGCGGTAATAATTTCTGCTCACGTAACCGTCGCCTCCCACCATGTTGAGCACTGCACCGAGCACAGGGGAGCCGGACTGCTCCAACTGCTCCCTCGCTTCTATCAGCTCGCGGCGATGCACCTGATTGTATCCCACGACGATCAGCGAACCGTCGCAGTGCTTTGCGATCTGCGCGGCGTCTATGATCGCTCCCACGGGCGGCGCGTCGACCAATACATAATCAAAGCTCCCGGCCAGCATATCCAGCAAACGCGGCAGGCGCGGCGAGTTGAGCAGCGGCAGAGAATTGGAGACCTCCCGGCCGACCGGCACGATGCACGCCCGCTCGATATTCGTCCTGTAGAGGATCTCCTCTGCCGACGCAAGGCCGACCAGCCAATGCGCAAGCCCTTTTCCGCTGTCCGGCTGCTCATAAGACAAGCGGAACGTCGAACGGATCGCGCTGCAGCGCAGGTCTGCATCCACCAGCACGACCCGTTTGCCCAGCGAGGCCATCGTTCGCATGGTATTCATCGTCAAAAAGGATTTGCCTTCGCTTGCCCGGCAGCTGGTGAACATGACTGTTCTGATCCCTTCGCCGGCAAAGAAAAGGTTTGTGCACAGGGTGTTGAGCGCCTCGTCCTGCGCATAGCTCAGCGCAGGAAACCGTTCGATCGTCAGCTTGTTCATGACGCTCTCCTCCTGCTGCCGGAAGGCCTGCGGCCCGGGCCGTTGTTTTCCGTCGCTTCGTCCAGCGGCACCTGCGCCAAAGTCGCAAGGCCCGCATAACGGCGGATGTCTTCCGCCGATTTATAAGTATCGTCCAGAATCGTCCGCAGACAGACCGCGCCCGCCGAGAGCGCTCCGCCCAGCGCAAAGCCGAGCAGCACGTTTTTAGTCATGCTCGGGCCGGTCGGCTTTGTGGGCACCAGCGGCGCAGACATGATGCTCGGCCTGTCCGTCGACATCGTCTCTGCGATGTAGTCGCTCGTCACCCTTGCATACTCGCCTGCGATCGCCGCAGCCTCCTGCGGGTCGGGCGACGAGACCGTGATATCCAGCATGCGCGTGTTCGGGGTGTTCGCCACGTCGATCATGCCGCGCATCTTTTTATAGGAATACGGCAGATCCAGATTACTGATGACCTGCTCATGGACTTCCCACATATCGAACACCTTGACATAATCCGCCGTCAGCGCTGTGCCCAGCTGCAGGTCGGATATGTTGATCGCCGAATCGCGCCGACTGAGCACATAGATGGTGGAACGCGCCTCGTACACGGGCGTCATGAAAAACTGCGTGAAAACGCCGCCGATCACGGCGCAGGCCAGCGCCGCAAATGCGATCAGCTTCCACTTTGCAAGCAGCCTGTAGAGCAGTTCGGCCAGATCGATCGTCATTTCCTCCTCAACGGAAGGCGCCCGCCCGGCTGCGTTCCGTTTTCGCAATTCTGCCATCCTTCTTCTTACCGCCTTTCGCAGCGAGCTTCTCGCGTTCATAAAAGAGAGGGCGAAAGCATGCTCACTTACCGCCCTCCCGACCTCTTTTCCGTCTCTCTGCTGACCACGGCCAGCATCGCATTGCCGGCCTGCGCGGCTTCCAGAGAAGCCGCATCGAATTCGATCTGCACGCCTTCTGCGGTGCCGATCCCCTCCAGCGCGATCCAGACCAGCTCACCGCTCTGCGCGTCGCGGGTGCCGATGAGCACGACCACGACTTCTCCTTCTTCATACGGAGTTGCAAACCGAAACGTAGCGGCAACTTTTCCGTATTCCGCTCTGTAATTTTCGACCACAAGGGGCATGAACTCGTGCACCTTGACCTCTTCTTCTCCGAATATCTCCTCAAAGGTCACGACTTTGCCTTCCGTGTTCTTCACTTCGCCAAAGTATTCCTCTACGCTTTCGCTCTTGGCGAGCGTCGTCACCTCTGCCCGACAGGCTTTGATCTGCTCGTCGTAGGCGACGGCGTCGAGCACGGGCGCGATCGCAAAACCGGAATCCTCCGGGATATTTTCTGCCAGCAGAGTCACGGTGACCATATCGGCAGTGCTCTTGCTGGGGACAGACTGCGCCGCCGCGCAGGCGGCGAAAAACGAAAACACAAGGACAAGGCATAACCATCGCTTCATCCTCAAACCGCTCCCTTCTCCGCCGCGCGCGGCATCCGCCCGGCCTTAGCGCATGGTATACAGCAATTCCAGCGCCGCGCTCTCTGCGGCGCCTTCCTCCGGCCAGAACTCCACAAAGCCGTCGCTTCCGACCAGATGCTCGCCCTCGAGCGCGATGGTCGTCACGTCATACTCCCGCGCGGCCCAGAGCTCGTTGATCGCGCGGCCTCTGGGCATGTCCGTGGTCAGATACGGCGCGATGCTGTCGTAAAGCGCGCCGATCTGCGCCTCGCTCTCTCCAAGCCCTTCGCGCAGCAGCGCGCTCAGCCCTTCTATATATGCCCTCTGGCGCTGCATGCGCGCCGCGTTCGTTCCCGTGCCGATCTCCCGTCGGCTGCGCACGAATATCTCCGCCTGATCGCCCGTGAGCGTCAGCGTTGCGCCCGCCGTCATCGCCGGGTCGAGCGCGGAAAGATCCTCCTCCAGCGTCACCGTTACGCCGCCCGCCCAGTCGTTGAGCACGGAAATGCCGTCCACATGAAGCGCCGCGTAAAAATCGATCTCCACGCCCGGCAGCAGATTCTCCACCGCATGCTTCGTCAGCTCACAGCTCTGCGCGCCGCCGTCTCCGAAACCGTGCGACAGGCAGATCTGCGCGGTGCGCACACCGGAAGGCTCTCCCAGAACGCCGAGGATCGTGATCGGGGTCATCGTGTCGCGGTCGATCTGCAGCTGCGTGACGCGCTCTTCTTTTCTGTCCACGACGATCAGCTGCAGAAAGTCCGCCTGACCGCCGCTGCGCATATCCATGACCGCGCTGCCGCTCTCCGTATCCACGCCCATGAGCAGGACCGTCGTGACGTCCTGCTTTCTGCGCCAGACATTTCCCTGCGCGTCGGTCACGTCTTCATGGGCGGAGTACGCATAGCGCTGCCGATGATCGCCGCGCGGCTCGTCCTGCGCCCAGCGCGATTCCAGCGCTCCGGCCGCAAAATACAAAAAGACGAAAAGAAGCGCGAACAGCGCGAGAACGCCCGCTGCGCGAAGCCTGTCCTGCCTTTCCCATCGCCTCAGCTTTATCCCCTCC
This sequence comes from Eubacteriales bacterium, assembly GCA_030528845.1. The sequence goes on along the minus strand of JAUMYC010000125.1, from coordinate 3,497 downwards.
GCTGCACCCGCTTTGCTCACTGCCCGAAGGCAAACGACGTGCGCATAAAAATATAAACCCCTTCAGAGCGTTCGGAAGAGGCCTTGCATTTCCGGATCGGTTTCCCGTTTTCTTCAAGTATTCACCGGAACATGCCTGTATTTTAACAGAGCGTGCTCCGCGCGTCAACTCCCCGTTCCTAATTCCACGGCTCCCTTTCTGCAAGGGCGCGGTATATTGACATGCCTGCCCGCGTACGTTACAATGAAACCGACAAATGAATAGCCGGTGTATCTGCGCAGCGATGCGCGGTGTCTGCTCCCAAAGCGCAGACATCATAGGAATCGGATGAAAATTCCGGGCTATCCCAGTAACCGTGAAGCGGACGAAAGCGCGTTGGTCTACAAACCAAAAAGAAGCCACTGCGAAAGCGGGAAGGTGCGCGAGAGGAGCCCCGAAGGGGCTGCTCATGTAGGATGAGGCAAAGCCGGGAGACTTGTTTACACCGTGAAAAATCATTCCCCTGGGGTTGGGCATGCTATCGGGCTGACAGCCTTTTTGTCGTGCAAAGAACGCGCTCCGCGCCTTTGCCGCGGCGAAGCACGGCTGCCGGTCCGGTTGGTGTTCCTCAGGGAGGGGCGCCGTTTTTTATTTGTAAAAATCCCCCCTCCCGCTGATTCATTTGATCATTTTTCTGAGGAGGGACTGTTATGTCCAAGAAGCTCGTTTCCCTGTTCCTTGTCGTGCTCATCGCGCTGAGCATGACCGCCGCCGTTTCGGCCGAAGAAGCCACTGTCACCGTCACCGACATGCACGGCCGCACGATCACCCTGACCGAACCCGTCACCCGCATCGTCGCGCTGATGCCTGCCGACTGCGAGATCCTCTGCGCCATCGGCTGCGAGGAGCTGCTCGTGGCCCGCGGCGAGTACTGCGACTATCCCGAAAGCATCCTTGCGCTGCCCGCGCTTTCGACCGGGGATCAGCTCAACATCGAAGAGATCCTCGCGCTCGAGCCGCAGGTCGTGCTGATGAGCGACATGAACCAGACGAGCGCGCAGGTGCAGCAGCTGGAGAACAACGGCGTGCAGGTTGTCGTCAGCACGACCACAGACATCGACGGCGTATATGCCGCCATTCGCATGATCAGCGCGTTAGTGGGCCGTACAGCCGAAGGCGAAGCGGTCATCGAGCGGATGCAGGCCACCTTCGCGTATCTCTCCGGCCTGCGCGAAAGCTCCCGGGAGACGATCTATTTTGAGGTCTCACCTTTGGAATGGGGCCTCTGGACAGCCGGAGAGCAGACCTTCATGCATGAACTGGCGCAGATCTGCGGCATGCAGAACGCCTTTGCGGACGTCACGGGCTGGCAGCCCATCAGCGTTGAGCAGGTCATCGAGCGCGACCCCGATCACATCGTTTTGGTGACCGGCATGGGCGAGACCGCCGTGGACGAAGTCCTCTCCCGCGAGGGCTGGGGCGATATGAAAGCCGTCCGTTCCGCTTCCGTCTATAACGCCGACTCCTACGCCATGACCCGCCCGGCGCCGCGCCTCGCCGAGGCCGCCATCGACCTGTACGAATTCCTGTACGACGTCGAGATCGACGAAAACGCCATACCCGCCGCAGAATGAGTGCAGAGGAGCCGCTCTCTTTATTGGCCGAAAAAATACCCCCGCCCCTCCCGCAAGTGCTGCGCGCGAGGGGCGGGGCATTTTTATGCTCAGAACAGAACTTCCTTTTGGCCCGGAACGGCCTGCGCGATCTTTCTACCGTTTTTGATCGACGCAAGCACCGCCGCGTTGGTATTGAGCGCTTCGTAATAATCCTTCGCGTCCAGCACGATAAAGCTGGCCGGACGGCCCTCGGCGATGCCGTACTCTTCGCCCAGATGCAGCGTGCGGGCAGCGTTGTTGGAGATGAAATTATACGACGAGCGGATCTCCTCATAGCCCATCATCTGGCAGACATGCAGCCCCATGAAGACCACGTCGCGCATGGAGCCGGTGCCCATGGGATACCACGGATCGAAGAGGTCGTCATGTCCGAAGGAGACGTTGATGCCGGCTTCACGCAGTTCCCTGACGCGGGTGATGCCGCGGCGCTTGGGGTAAGAATCGATCCTCCCCTGCAGATGCGTATTCACAAGCGGATTGGAAACGAAGTTGATCCCGCTCATTTTCAGCAGGCGCATCAGGCGCTGCACATAGGCGTTGTTGTAAGAGTGCATCGCCGTGGTATGGCTCGCGGTCACGCGGTCGCGCAGGCCGCTTTCCAGCGCGCGCGCCGCCAGCGTCTCCAGTCCGCGGGAGGCTTCGTCGTCGATCTCGTCGCAATGTACGTCGACCAGCCGATCGTACTTTTCGGCAAGCTCCACGGCATAATTCAAAGAAGAAACGCTGTATTCCCGGGTGAACTCGAAATGCGGGATCGCCCCGACGCAGTCCGCGCCCATTTTCACCGCGTCTTCCATCAGCCTGCGCCCGTTGGGATAGCTCTCGATGCCTTCCTGCGGAAACGCCACGATCTGGATGTTCATCACATCCTTCAGCTCGCCGCGCAGCTCGAGCAGCGCTTCCATCGCAGTCAGCTTTGGATCGGTAACGTCGACATGCGTGCGGATGTGCTGAATGCCGTTGGCGGCGTACAGGCGCACCGCCCTGTTCACGCGGTCGCGCACATCCTGCCGGGAAAGCGTCTCCTTGCGCAGCGCCCAGGTCTCGATGCCCTCGAACAGAGTGCCGCTCATGTTCCACTTGGGCTCGCCCGCCGTCAGGCAGGTGTCCAGATGGACGTGGGACTCTATAAACGGAGGCAGCGCCAGCTTCCCGCCGAAATCGACGATTTCTTCCCCCTCGTAGGGTTCGATGCAGGCGGCGATCCGCTCGAACCTGCCGTTGGTCACGCGGATGTCGCTGGCAGAATCTGCGTTTTCAATGTAGAGATTGCGATACAGCATGCTCTGTCCTCCTTGGTTTTTGTTCGGCGCTTTGCCGATGAAACATCTCTCCCGGGCTCAAAGCTCCTCCGGGCGGTAGGTATGCTTTCCTGCGGCCACCTGCGCGTCCGGATAATAACGGCGCAGGCAGTCCTCGTCGCCGAGCACGACGTTTTTATACAGCGCATGGGAGCAGTCGCCGGTGAAGACCTCGGCGATGGTGGTGTCGGTAACGTCGCAGTACATCTGCGCGAACCTGCGGAACCACTCATGCCGGGCGATATGCCGGTTCCACGCCATGCCGTACGGGCAATGGTCTGCGCCGAGCGATTTATCCCAGCCCAAATAGGGCACGTCCGAGGTCTTGGTGATATTCTCCGGGGTGCGCGCAAGCCCAAGCTCCCGCGCCCGTTCGATCATTTTCTCCGCACGCTCCACTGCGCGCTTATACAATATCCTCTGCGTCAGCTTCAGCGCGGCTTCTTCGCCGTATTCCTCGCGCAGTTCGCTGGCAAAGGCGAAATATAGATCGGCAAATTGTATCGCCATCATGCGCACCTCGTCCACTGCCCTCTGTTTC
>JAUMYC010000007.1:19999-25595 GCA_030528845.1 Eubacteriales bacterium | reverse complement strand
CATCCGCGCCAGCTGGCTGGAAACGGCAGGCGCGGATGATATTGTGCTGCTTCCGGGAGACCTCTCCTGGGCCATGCGTCTGGAGGAGGCCGGCGAGCATCTGCGGCAGGTCGGCGAGCTGCCTGGACGCAAGGTGCTGCTGCGCGGCAACCATGACTATTGGTGGACGGGCATCGGCCGCGTGCGCGCGGCGCTGCCGCAAGGTACCTTCGCCGTGCAGAACGACGCGCTGCTCCTGGACGACACGCTCATCTGCGGCAGCCGCGGCTGGCTCCTGCCCGGAGGGGACGCCTCCGCCGAGGATCGCAAAATTTTCGACCGCGAGCTGATCCGGCTGGAGATGTCGCTCAAGCGCGCAAGAGAGCTTTCGGCGCAGGCGCCCATGGTGGTCATGCTGCATTTCCCGCCGCTACCGTCGCCGAGCCGGATACCGCCATGACGGAGCTGATCGAAAGCTATGCGCCGCAGCACGTCGTCTACGGCCATTTGCACGGCCCTGCCACCAAGGCGGCCTTCACCGGCTTGCACAACGGCGTGGAATATCATCTCGTCTCCTGCGATGCGCTGGGTTTCCGGCTCAAGCGGATCCTCTGAGAAGAGAAAGACGCTGCCTTCCCCGCAGAAAAAACGAAAAGCAAAACAAAAGGCCCCGAGAGAGGAGTTTTTCCTCGCTCGGGGCCTCTTTTTTTGTTTGTTTATGCGTTCGCAGTCTCGATCTGCCGGGCGATGCGCTTGAGCGCATCGAAGGTCTCGTCGCTGATGACGTGCTCCATGCGGCAGGCGTCCCGCAGGGCGACCTCCTCCGGCACGCCCATGCGCAGGAGCACGGAGGTGAGCAGCGTGTGCCGCTCGTAGATCTTCTCGGCGATGTCCTGCCCGGCCTGCGTCAGCAGCAGCCCTCCGCCCTTTTCCACCTGCAGATAGCCGTTCTCCTTGAGCAGGGCCACCGCCCGGCTCACGCTCGGCTTGGAATAGCCCAGATATTCGCAGACGTCGATCGCGCGCACAAAGCCTTTTTTCTTGCGCAGCACCCAGATGCTCTCCAGATACATCTCGCCCGATTCATGCAGTCTCATTTTTTTGTTCACCCTTTCGCTCTGCACGCCCTCTATGGGCTACACGATAGCACAGCGCGCTCCGTTTTGCAATATATATACCCCTATTTGACGGATAGGGAAACAGTTTTGCGCTTTGTTTTGCCTCCTGCGGCGTAAAAAAGAGCGCGCGGCGGGCCGCTGCGGAGAGAATTTACGAAAAAAAGTGTAGAAAAAGAGAAAAATCGTGTCAAACGGTGGTAAAAACGGGGGAGATGTGGTATACTGTGGAAAATAGGACTGGTGTCAGGAGGTGACTTCGCCAATGGCTGCTGAATTCTCGGGCAATTTTGCGCATACAATTGACGCAAAAGGCCGCATCACCATTCCTGCGGCCTATCGCGAAGCCCTCGGAGAAGGGTTCACCATCGGCCTGAATTCCAGATTTTCCGCGGTGGCGCTCTACCCTAAGGCGAAGTGGGACCGCATCGGCGAGGATCTCTCCCGCATCCCGGACACGGACGCGAAGGGCATGCGCTATGTGCGCCTGATCAACGGCAATTCCTTTGCCGGCTGCGAGCTCGACGCGCAGGGCCGCGCGCTCATCCCGCCCACGCTGCGCACGAAGACGGGCCTTTCCAAGGCGATCCGCTTTGTGGGCGTCGGGCAATATCTCGAAGTCTGGGACGAGGACAGATACCTGCTCGAATGCGAAGAAGCCGAGAACGACGAGGCGCTGCTCGATTACGTCAACACCGCCTACTTCAAGCCCGGCGCAAATACCAAATAAGGAATGGATGAACGATATGGGGAATAAGATGAACAGGAACGCGCAGAACACCGGCCGCCCGTTTGACGTGGAGGACTGGTGGGGCGATTTTGACGTGAACACGCCGCCGCCGCCGCAGAGGGCCGCCAAGGCGTATCCGGCCCGGAAAAAGGGCATGAGCGCGATGAGCCAGGCGATGATGCTGCTCACCTGCGCGGTGTTCCTCTTCTGCGTCTGCTTTCAGATCTACCGCATGTCGGTCATCTCCACGCAGAACAGGCAGATCGAAGAGCTGCGCCATCAGATCGACGAGCTCTCCAGCGAAAAGCAAAACCTTGAAGTGCGCCTGAGCCTGCTGGAAAATTTCGACCGCATCGAGGATGAGGCGATCAACCGCCTGGGCATGGTCTATCCCGGCGAGGAGCAGGTACGCGTGATCCAGATCGCAAGAACAAATGACAATATCGTTACGGCGAACGCCGCGGCGGAAGAAGGAGGACAGGAAAACATCGCGCCATGAACGGCGCCTGATCGGAGGTGAATGCGCTTGGTCCTACAGGGGCCTGTCGTTCGCCGACGGCTGGCACTGGGCATGGCCGTGTTTTTTGCGCTCATTCTGATACTCGGGGCAAGGCTGTTCGTCCTGCAGGTGGTCCGCAGCGAGGAGCTCGTCTCCCGCGCGATCAACCAATGGACCGGGGAAAGCGTCATTTCGGCAAGGCGCGGCCCCATTTTAGACCGCGACGGCAAAGTGCTGGCCATCAGCGCCAGCGCCTACACCGTTTCCGTGAGCCCGCGTCAGGCGCTCGAGCCGCAGCGCCTTGCGGCGATCCTCTCGCCGATCCTCGATATGGACGAGGAGGAGATCCTCCGCAGGGCCACGGACACGTCCAAAGGGGGCGTGACGATCAAGCGGCAGGTCCCGCGCGAGATCGCGCTGGAGATCCGCACGATCGCGGCGGAGCATGCAAAAGAGGGTTCAGACGCGCTCAGCGGGCTGTATCTTGAGGAGGATTCCAAGAGATACTATCCCATGGGCGCATTTGCTGTCCAGCTGCTTGGGCTGACGACCATAGACGGCGTGGGCCAGAGCGGGCTGGAGCAGGCGCTGGACGAATATCTGCGCGGCGAGGACGGCTCGATCAAGACGGAGATCGACGGCCGGGGGCGCTCCCTCGGCGGGGGCGACGCGCAGTATATCCCCGCGCAGGACGGCTGCAGCGTCACGCTGACGATCGACAGCTCGATCCAGGCCTTTGCCGAGCAAGCCGCGCGCGAGGCGATGACGGTCAACGGGGCAAAGAGCGTGCGCGTGCTGGCGATGGACCCGCAGACGGGCGAGATCCTCGCCATGGTGATGAAGCCGGACTACGACCCGAACGACCCGCCCCGCAGCGACGTCGCGCTGCTGACCTCGCTCATGCGCAACACTGTCATCTCCGACGCCTACGAGCCGGGCTCCACCTTCAAGATCATCACAGCCGCCGCAGCGCTCGAGAGCGGCGTGACCAGAACGAGCGAGGGGTTTTACTGCTCCGGCTCGATCACGGTCGACGGCAGCCGCATCCGCTGCTGGGGCGATCCGCACGGCGCGCAGAGCATGGCGCAGACGCTGGAAAATTCCTGCAACCCCGCCTTTGTGGAGCTGGGGCTGCGCATCGGCACGCAGCGTTTTTACGACTTTTTAGACCTGTTCGGCTTTGGCAAAAAAACCGGGGTGGATATCCCGGGCGAGGCCGCGGGCATACTGATCAAAGAGGAAAACGTCAAGCGCGTGGATATGGCGCGCATCGGCTTTGGCCAGTCGGTGGCCGTCACGCCCATACAGCTGCTGCGGGCTGCCTGCGCGGCGGTGAACGGCGGCAGGCTTGTCACGCCGCACGTCGTCTCCCGCATAGAGGACGCAGGCGGAAACGCCGTCTATTCGGCGCAGCGGGAGGTCGTCTCGCAGCCCATCAGCGCCGAGACCAGCGCGCTCATGCGCACGCTGCTCGAGGGCGTGGTGGAAAACGGCGGCGGCCGCAACGCGCGCGTGGAGGGCTACCGCATCGGCGGCAAGACCGGCACCGCGCAGGTGTACATCGACGGAGTCGTTTCCCGGGATACGCACATCGGCTCGTTCCTCGGCTTCGCGCCGATGGACGACCCGAAGATCGCCGTGCTCTTTATCGTGGATCAGGCCGAAAAGAGGCCGGATTACGGCTCGGTCACGGCGGCGCCCTTTGCAAGAGATATCCTGCTCAAATCGCTCAATTCCATGGGCGTCTGGGCGGAGGGCACCGCGCTGCGGCAGACGACGGCCGTGCCGGATGTGACGGGCATGAGCGTGGGCAGCGCAGCGAAGGCCGTTTCCGAGGCCGGGCTGCGCTATGTGCTCGATGGCGACGGCGCGCAGGTGCTCGACCAGCTGCCCGTGCCGGGCAGCGAGATGGCCAAGGGCTCGGTGATGATGCTCTATGTCGAGCCGGATGCGCGCGCAGAGGCGAGCATCCCCGTGCCGGACGTGACGGGCATGAACATCGCCGACGCGCAGGAGACGCTCGGCGCATGGGGCCTGCAGCTGCAGGCGCAGGGCGAGGGCCTTGCCGTGCGGCAGAGCCCGGAGGCGGGCGAGTATGCCGTGCCGACGGCGCTCGTGCAGGTGCATTTTGTCCCGCCCGGCCCGAAAGAGGACGAATGAATGAGGAAAATGTGCGGGGCGGCTCCGCCCCGCAGAGACGATAAGAACCGATCCGCATACGGAGGAAATGATCATGCTGCTGAAAGATATTGCAAAATCCGCGCCCGGTCTGGTCCGGATCATCGGAGATGAAAACGTCTGGGTGCGCGCGGTCTGCTCGGACAGCCGCAAGGTGGTGCGGGGGGCGCTGTTCTTCTGCATCCCGGGCATGCGCTTTGACGCGCACGATTACGCCCCGCAGGTCAAAGAGGCGGGCGCCGCCGCGATCGTGGTGGACCACGAGCTGGACGTCGACATCCCGCAGGTGTTGGTGCGGGACGTGCGCAACGCCCTGTCCTATATGGCCGCGCAGTTTTACGGCAACCCCGCCGGGAAGCTCTGCCTCATCGGCCTGACCGGCACCAAGGGCAAGACCACCACCAGCTTCCTCATCAAATCCATTTTGGAGAAGATGGGCAAGAAGGTGGGGCTCATCGGCACGGTCTGTTCCATGGTGGGCGACGAGGAGCTGCCCGCCACGCTCACCACGCCCGATTCCATCGACCTGCAGCGTCTGCTGCTCAAGATGGTCGATTCCGGCGTGACGCATGTGGTGATGGAGGTCTCCGCGCATGCGCTGGCGATGCAGCGCACGGCGGGCATGGTCTTCGACGTGGTCGGCTTTACGAATTTATCGCAGGATCATCTGGATTATTTCCACACGATGGAGAAGTATCTGCAGGCCAAGCTGCGCCTGTTTGAGCCGGATATGTGCCGCGCGGCGGTGTATAACTGCGACGACGACGCGACGAAGGCGCTCGCGGGCCGCGGCTTTACGCGCGCGGGCATCTCGGCGGATTCCGAGGTCTTTGCAAAGGACATCGAGATCGGCGAGCGCGGCTGCCAGTTCATGCTCACCTTCCATAAGCGCTACAGCGTGCATGTCTCGCTGCGCCTCGCGGGCATTTTCAACGTGTACAACGCGCTGCTCGCCGCGGGCATGTGCGACAGGCTCGGCGCGACGGGCGAGCAGATCTGCGAGGGGCTCGAGGCCGTGGGCGGCGTGCCCGGGCGCATAGAGCTGCTCGACACCGACACGCCCTACCGCGTGATTTTGGACTATGCGCATTCTCC
>JAUMYC010000007.1:9962-19899 GCA_030528845.1 Eubacteriales bacterium | reverse complement strand
CCAGACGTGCAAAAAGCGCCTGATCGCGCTCTTTGGCTGCGGAGGCGACCGCGACCACGCCAAGCGGCCGCTCATGGGCGAGATCGGCGGACGGCTGGCGGACTATTGCATCCTCACCAGCGACAACCCGCGCTGCGAGGATCCCTTCGCCATCCTCAAGACGGTGGAGGAGGGCATCCTGAAGACGGAGTGCGAATATACCGTGATCGAAAACAGGCGCGAGGCGATCCTCTACGGGATGCGCATCGCGCAGCCGGGCGACGTGCTCGTGCTGGCCGGCAAGGGCCACGAGACCTATCAGGAGATCCGCGGGGTGAAATACCCGTTCGACGAAAAGGTCGTCGTGAAGGAGCTTCTGGAACAGCACGCGGCGCAGTGCGCGGGCGTATAAGAGGGCGGCTTCCGGCGTTGGCGCCGTATACACAGGAGGGAAGAGAATTATGCAAAGACTGATCTGGTGCGTGCTGCTGGCGTTTGCCATCGCTCTGGCCCTTGGCCCGGTCGTGATCCCGTGGCTCAAGAAAATGAAATTCGGCCAGAATATCAATGAACTGGGCCCCGCCACGCATAAAGTAAAGCAGGGCACCCCGCAGATGGGCGGCATCATCTTCATGGGCGCGATGGCGCTCGTGCCGGTGATCCTGCACAGGCCGGGCACGAGCTGGGCGTACATCCCCGTGGCCGTGCTCAGCATCCTCGGCTTCGGCGCCATCGGCTTTGTGGACGACTATATCAAGATCAAGAAAAAGCGCAGCCTGGGCCTGACGCCCAAGCAGAAGATGATCCCGCAGCTGGTGCTCTCCGCGGGGCTTGCCGTGTGGGCCTATTTCGAGGTCGGCTCCTCTCTGGTCGTGCCCTTTGTCGGCGCGGAATGGGATCTGGGCTGGTTCTTCATCCCGTTTATGGTGTTCGTGCTGGTCGGCACGGTCAATTCGGCCAATTTGCTCGACGGCTGCGACGGCCTGCTGGCGGGCTGCTCGATGATCGACTTCATCACCCTCGCGCTGATCACGCTGCTGCTCTGTCAGGGCGCGAGCGGCGCGCAGGCCGAGGGCTACTACAACCTTACCCTCGTCTGCGGCGCATGCGCGGGCGCGCTGCTGGGCTTTTTGCGCTATAATTCGCACCCGGCCAATGTCTTTATGGGCGACAGCGGCTCCTTTGCCATCGGCGGAGCCATCGCCGCGGTCACGCTCTGCACGAGGCTGACGCTGCTTCTGCCGCTCATCGGCATCTGCATGATGACCAGCTCTCTCTCCGTGATCATTCAGGTGTGCTATTTTAAGGCCACCCACGGCAAGCGCATCTTCAAGATGTCGCCGCTGCAGCATCATTTCGAGCTCTCCGGCATGCCTGAGACGCATGTGGTGAGCATGTATTACATCGTCACGACCATCGTCTGCCTCGTCGCGCTCATGGGCTTTGCCGCCTGAGCCGCCGGGGCCGCATGGCCGAAAAAAACAAGGGGCGGCGAAAGCTTCCCCTGTTTGCTTTTTTGAAGGAGAAAATATCGCGGCGCATTGCCGGGAAGAGCGGAGGAAAAGGCGTATGGAAGGCAAGCGGGTTTTGGTCATGGGTATGGCGCGCTCGGGCATCGCTGCGGCGGAGCTGCTGGCGAAGGCCGGCTGCACGGCCCTGATCAACGACAGAAAGAGCGAGGCGGAGCTGGGTGAGGGCATGGCCGCCCTGCACAGGCCGGGCGTGGAATGGCATCTGGGAGAAGACCCCGTGCAGCTGGTCTCGCAGGCGGACGCGCTCGTGCTCAGCCCGGGCATCCCGGACACGCACCCGGCGGTCGCCGCGGCCCGCGCGCAGGGAAAAGAAGTGCTCGCGGAGATCGAGCTGGCATGGCGCATGTTCCGCGGCACGACGGCGGCCATCACCGGCACCAACGGAAAGACCACCACCACCACCCTGCTCACGGAGATCTTCAAAAACGCGGGCAAAAAGGCCGACGCCGTGGGCAATATCGGCGTCCCCTTCACGGGCGTGTGCTTTGATTCTGCGGTGGACGACGTCGCCGTGTGCGAGGTCAGCTCCTTCCAGATGGAGACCTGCTCGCGCTTTCATCCCAAAGCGGCGGCGGTGCTCAACATCACGCCGGACCACCTGAACCGGCACGGCACGATGGAGGTATACATCGGGCTGAAAAAGAAGCTCTTTGCCAACATGACGGACGGCGACACGCTCGTGCTCAATCGGCACGACGAGGCCGTGCGCGCCATGGCGGGGGAGGCCCGCTGCCGCGTGGCCTTCTTCAGCCGCAAGGACGATATCGAATACGGCGCGTTCGTGCGAGGGGGCATGATCCTCTTCGGCGCAAGGGACGACGCGCAGGAGATCTGCCCGGCGCAGGAGGTCTGTATCCAGGGCGAGCACAACCTTGAAAACGCGCTGGCGGCGACGGCGCTGGCCATGTCCATGGGCGTGAAGGCGGAGGTCGTCGCGCATACGCTGCGCACGTTCCGCGGCGTGGAGCACCGCATCGAGCAGGTACAGACCATCCGCGGCGTCACCTTCATCAACGATTCCAAGGGCACCAACGCGGATTCGACCGTCGTCGCCGTGCGCACGATGAAAAGGCCCACGGTGCTCATCGCGGGCGGTTCCGAGAAAAATCAGGACTTTTCCGAGCTCTGCCGGGAGATCCTGCGCTCGCAGATCCGGGAGGTCGTGCTGATCGGCCAGACGGCGGGGCAGATGCAAAAGCAGCTCGCCGAACACGGCTTTGCGCGCGTGCACATGGCCGGGAGCGACTTTGCGGCGGCGGTGCGCATGGCGCAGGGCCTTGCCGGGGAGGGCTGGAATGTGCTGCTCAGCCCGGCCAACGCCAGCTTCGATATGTTCACCGATTACGAAGAGCGCGGCCGCGTCTTTAAGGAGATCGTCGCGCGCCTTGCGGAGGAATAATTGATCGCGCGGCTCGCGATCGGAGCAAAAGAGAGCGGCCATGGGCTGCTCGGGATCCCTGCGCGGGAGCGCGGGCGCGTTTCGCGCGGATTGCTGCTGTGTACGTTCGCGCTGCTGGCCGTGGGGCTGGTCACGCTGTATGCGGCCTCCTTTTACAATGCGCAGAGCGCCTCGCAGGACGCGCTTGCGGAGGTGAAGGGGCAGCTGCGCGGCGTAGCGCTGGGCCTCGTGCTCATGTGCCTTGCCGGCCGCATAGACTATCGCTTCTGGCAGAGGAGCGCGCCCGCGCTGAGCCTCGTCGCGTTGAGCACCGTGCTGCTGGTGCTGGTGGCCATCCCCGGCGTGGGGCAGCGGCTCAACGGCTCGCGGCGCTGGCTGCGGCTCGGCCCGGTCAGCTTTCAGCCCTCGGAGCTGGCCAAATATGCCATGGTGCTCTTTCTTGCCCGGGCGCTGGCGATGCCCTCGCGCGATGTCACGCGGCTCTTTACCGGGCTTGCGCCGCTGTTTGTGGTGCCGGGCGTGTTCTTTTTTCTGATCCTTCTGCAGCCGAATCTCTCCACGGCGGGCTCGATTTTGATCGTGGCGGTGCTCATGGTCACGCTGGCGGGGGCGAAGTGGAGCCATCTTTCTCTGGCGGGGCTGGCGGGCGCGGGGCTGTTCGCCTTTTACGCATGGTCGGAGCCCTACCGCAGAGAACGCCTGCTCTCCTTCCGGGATCCCTTCGCCAAGCTCTCCGACGAGGGCTATCAGCTTGCGCAGTCGCTCATCGCGTTCGGCTCGGGCGGGCTGTTCGGCTGCGGGATCGGTCAGGGCAGGCAGAAATACGGCTTTTTGCCCTATCCCGAGTCGGATTTCATCTTCGCCATCGTGGGCGAGGATATGGGCCTGTTCGGCTGCCTCGCCATCCTCGCGCTCTTCGGCGCGTTCGTGTTTTTCGGGCTGCGCACGGCGCTGCGCTGTCCGGATAAATTCGGCTCGCTGCTCGCCGGGGGCATCAGCTGTATGATCGGCGTGCAGTTTGTGATGAACATCGCGGTCGTCACGGGCCTGATGCCCACGACCGGCCTGCCGCTGCCCTTTTTCAGCGCGGGCGGCACGAGCGTGGCCATCATCCTCGCCGCCGTAGGCGTGCTGCTGAGCATCTCGCGCGAGGAGGGAAGGCCTCCTGCCGGCTGAACCGCTCCCCTTTCGGCAAAAAGAGCCCAAAAGCGACGCACGCCATCCCGCGCGGGTGCATAGCATGCACCATGGCGGAGGTGAGGGAAAGATGTCGCTGCTTCGGATGCAGGGCGGGCTCCCGCTGGAAGGGAGCGTAAGACTGCAGCGCTCAAAGAACGCCGTGCTGCCGATGCTGGCCGCGGCGGTCATGGCGCGGGGAGAAGTCATTCTGGAGGATTGTCCGGCGCTTTCGGACGTGGAAAACATGCTGCGCATCCTGCGCAGGCTGGGCTGCGCGGCGCGCCGGCAGGGGAGGGATATCCATATCGCGCCCGGTGACGGGCAGATCTGGGAGATCCCGGAGGAGCTTTCCGGGCTGCTGCGCTCGTCGGTCTTTTTGCTCGGGCCGATCATCGCGCGTTGCGGCAGGGCTGAGGCCGCCTATCCGGGCGGCTGCGAGATCGGCCTGCGGCCCATCGACCTGCACCTCAAGGGGCTGCGCGCGCTGGGCGTGGAGATCGCCGAGGAGCACGGGCGCATCCGCTGCCGGGCGGAGCGCCTGCAGGGCGCGTCGGTGGCGCTGGATTTTCCCAGCGTGGGCGCGACGGAGAACGTCATGATGGCCGCGTGCCTTGCCAAGGGCACGACCACTATCTGCAACGCGGCCATGGAGCCGGAGATCGAGGACCTTGCGGGGCTTCTGCGCTGCATGGGCGCGCGCATCCGCGGCGCGGGCAGCCCTACGATCGAGATCGAAGGCGTGAGCGAGCTGCGCGGAGCGCGCTATCGCCCCATGCCGGACCGCATCGCGGCGGGCACGTTCATGGCGGCGACGGCGGCTGCGGGCGGGCATGTGCGCATAGAAGGCGCCAGAGCGCAGGACCTGCGCGCCGTGATCGAAAAATTCCGCGAGGCGGGCTGCGAGGTCGTCGAGGAGGAAGGCGCGGTCACGATCGGCCGCACGGGGCCGCTAAAGCCCTTTACGATCTCCACACGGCCGTATCCCGGCTTTCCGACGGACCTGCAGAGCCCGTTTTTAGCGCTGGCGTGCCTCGCGCGGGGAACGAGCACGGTCGAGGAAAACCTCTTTGAGAACCGCTTCGGCGCGGCGGCGCAGCTTCGGCGCATGGGCGCGGAGATCGCCCTGCATGACCGCACGGCGCTCATACGCGGCGGAAGGCTCACCGGTGCGCGCGTCTGCGCGGGAGACCTGCGCGCGGGCGCGGCGCTCGTGGCGGCGGGGCTGGCGGCGGAGGGCTGCAGCGAGATCGAGGGCGTGGAGCGCATCGAGCGCGGCTACGAGCATCTGGAAGAGGATCTGGCCGCTCTCGGGGCGAAGATCCGGAGGGTGGACTGAAATACATAGCGCATAATGCATAAGGATACGGGGGTACGAAGCATGCAGAGACAGGAAAATGCAAAGAAGACCGGCGGCGGAAGGGCGAAAGCGGGCGTGTTGCTCGTCATCGTCGTTCTGCTTCTGGTCATTTTTGGGCTTTTTTGGAACCAATTCACCAAGATCCGCGTTATTGAAGTGAGCGGCGTGCAGCAGAGCGACGCAAACGCGATCGTGGAGCGCAGCGGCCTGACGGAGGAAATGCACCCGCGCGACATCGATCCGGAGCAGCTGGAGAGCGCTTTGGGCACGCTGGGCAAATGGGAATACCTCGGCTATGAGCAGATCGGCCATAACGCCGTGCGCATCAACATGCGCACGCGCTATGAGCGCGCCGTGGTGCATTATGCCGGCTCGAGCCTCGTTCTGGATGAATACGGCCAGGTGATGGAAAATCGCCGGGACGACCCGGAATACAGCCTCCTGGAGATCACGGGCCTGGAGATCGGCTCTGTGATGATCGGGCGCGAGCTGCAAACCACGGACAGAAACCAGATCCTCTCGGTGAGCGCGGTGATCCGCGCGCTGGACGAGACGGGCCTGTACAGCCGCATCCGGGAATTGAACGCGAGCGATCTGGACAACCTTTTTATGATCACGGTCAGCGGCGTGCATGTGGATATTGGCGATGCGACCGACATGGTGGAAAAATGCGACTGGACCCGCGCTGTGCTGGATTCGCTCGCGCAGGAGGGAAAGCACGGCGGAAGGATCGATGTTTCCGCAGGCATCTCCGCCGTATACAGCCCGCAATAACGCAAATTTAGCCTTGCGCAGCTCCTGCGGGCCCGAAAGAGGGGAAAAAGCCCTTTTCAAAGCATGAAAAAGTTGCTATAATATTACAGAGTATGAAGAAACTTGGAGAATTTTCTACGGAGGGCGGTGCGCAATGAAGACGACGGCGGCTGTGATCGATTTCGGCACAAACAAGATCGTGACCGTAATGGCGGAGAGCGGCGCGTTTTCCCGTTGCGAGATCCGCGGCACGGGCACCGTGCCCTATTCCGGTTATCAAAAGGGCGAATGGCTCGAGCCCATCGAGCTGCCCGGCCAGGTCAAGCAGTCCATCGCGGCGGCTGAGCTGGAAGCCAAGGCCACCATCAACGAGATCTTCGTGAGCGTGCCGGCAGAGTTTCTTCGCATCAGGCTTTCCGACGCAGAGGTGCCCGTCGCTTCGGAAGACGGCAGGATCACCGAGGACGACATGGACGCGGTGCACGACGCCGCGGCGGACGTGCTCGGGCTGGGCTTCCTCGAGGGCATCGTTGTCCACCGCTCGCCCGCGTGGTTCAGCGTGGACGGCGGCAAAAAGACGATGACGCCCATCCAGACGGCCAAGAGAGGCCGCATGCTGCGCGCGCTGACGAGCTTTATCATCGCGGAGGAGGCCTTTGTCAAGCAGATGACAGAGCTCTTTGCCTCCATGCAGATCGTCATCCGCGGCTTTGTGGCGCCCGCGCTGGGAGAGGCGATCCTCTATATCCCCACCGAGGAGCGCGACAGGACGGCCGTGCTGATGGACGTCGGCTATCTCAACACGGAGATCTCCGTGGTCGAGGGCGACGCGATCGTCTATCATAAGGTGCTGCCGGTGGGCGGCGGCTTTATCACGGCGGATCTGGTCGAAAATCTCGAGATCGATCTGGAATCGGCCGAGCGGCTCAAGAGAGAGTTCTCCTTTGAGGTGGACGAGCTTTCGGAGAAGACGGTCTATTCCGTCTCCGGCGAGGGCGGCCGGCTGGAGTTTGGCTTTAACCATGTGGCCGGGGCCATGTCCCGCACGATGGACGAGCTGCTCTCTGGCGTCGAAGGAGCGCTGAAGGAGGCCGGGGCCGCAGTCGGCTCCACGGCGAAGGTGTTCCTCACCGGCGGCGGTCTCGCGCCCATGAAGGGAACGGCGGCGTGGCTGTCCGATCAGCTCGACCGCACGGTCAAGGTCGCGCAGGCTAATTCGTCCAAACTAAACGGTCCCTGGTTCGCCAGCGTTCTTGGCGAGCTGGATCAGATATTTGATACGCTCGAGCCGCGCACCGCGCAGCAGGAATCGCTGCCCGGCAGGCTCATGAGCGGTATGAAGAACCTGCTTCGCAAAGAGGAAAAAGCAGAACCGGAACAGGAATAATGAAAACTAAGGGGGATGCCTTGTGCTGGAATTTGAAGTCGATAGCACCAATTTTGCTTCCATAAAAGTCATCGGCGTGGGCGGAGCCGGAACGAACGCGGTCAACCGCATGGCGGACGTCGGCCTCAAGGGCGTGGAACTGATCGCCGTAAACACCGATAAGCAGGCCCTTGCCCTGTGCAAGGCGAACAACCGCATCCAGATCGGCGAAAAGCTGACCAAGGGCCTTGGCGCGGGCGCCGTGCCGGGCATCGGCCAGCGCGCCGCCGAGGAGAGCCGCGAGGAGATCGCCGCCGCCGTGCGCGGAGCGGATCTCGTCTTTGTCACCTGCGGCATGGGCGGCGGCACCGGCACCGGAGCCGCTCCCGTCATCGCCGAGCTTGCCCGCGACATGGGCATCCTCACCATCGGCGTTGTCACCAAGCCGTTCATGTTTGAAGGCCGCCAGCGCATGAAGAACGCCGAGGCGGGCATCGAACAGCTCAAGATGGCCGTGGACACCCTCGTGGTCGTGCCCAACGACAGGCTGCTGCAGGTCGTGACCAAGGGCACCACCATGACCGAGGCCTTCGCCATCGCCGACGATACCCTGCGTCAGGGCATTCAGGGCATTTCCGACCTCATCGCCGTGCCGAGCCTGATCAATCTGGACTTTGCCGACGTGCGCACCGTCATGGAAGCGCGCGGCCTTGCCCACATGGGCATCGGCATCGGCAAGGGCGAGAACCGCATGGTCGAGGCGGCCAAGCAGGCCATCTCCAGCCCCATGCTCGAGACGTCCATCGACGGCGCCCGCGCGGTGCTCATCAACATCACCGGCGGCACGGATATGTCCATCCTCGACATCAACGAGGCTGCCACGCTCATCACCCAGTCGGCCGATCCGGAAGCCAACGTCATCTTCGGCGCCGGTATCGACGAAAATATGGAAGACGAAGTGCGCATCACCGTCATCGCCACCGGCTTTGAAAAGAGCCCCTTCCCGGCCAAGGCTGCGCGCGTCGCTCCGGTCATGGAAGAGATCAAGCCCGCTGCAGAACCCGCTGTGGAAAAGCAGGCGGAGCCCGCTGCGGATAACGGCGGCGTGGAGATCCCCCCGCTGTTTGCCGACAGGCGCGGCGACCGCGGCGTGATGCCCCAGAGGGAAGAGCGCTTTGTGCCCGAGAGGCCCAACCATCAGGCCACCGGCGCGTCCTCCCGCAAGGACAAGCCCTTCATCACCGATGAAGAGTTCGAAGCCGAGCGCCCGCAGCAGCAGCGCCGCAGCTTCACCTCCGAGCTCCCGTCCTTCCTGCGCCGCAAGGAAGACAAATAAATCATTCATATGCATAAGCCCCCGCGTTCCGAAAGGAGCGCGGGGCTTTTTTTGTTTTTGGATAAATGCGTCAGAAATGTATGTCTATGACGGATGTGTCACTAAAATGTGTTAAACCATTCGACGCTTCGACAGGACGTTCGACACGCCGCGCAGAGGAGAACTCCGGCCAAAAAGGCCGGAAATACAGGGAAAATGCTGAAAGGGACATGAAGAGCAGGAGGGCGCTGCACGGCCGAAATATGTCGAAAGTATTGCGAAATGTCGAAAATTCGACGTTTGGCATCGACGCGGATTTCTGTTTTTGCGCGGCGCTGCGGCCTATAATCAGCGCGTCAGCCGTTGAGGGGGAGGGAGCGCGCCGTGCAGAGCATGGAAGGGTATCTTATGTGGAATTTCTGCATGGATCTGCTCGTCTGCGCGGCGTGCGCGCTGGCCTGCGGGCGGGACAGGCTTTGGCCCTGCCTGCCCGCCGCTGTTCTCGGCGCGGCGTATGCGCTGGCGGCGGCGAAATGGACACGGCTCGGCGGCCTGCCCTGCGCGGCGCTCGTCGGAGCCAGCATGGCCGCGATCTCCGCGCGCCCCGAAACCCTTGCGATGGCCGCGCGGGCCGTGTGCGCGCTGTGCGCGGCGGGGCTCTTTGCCGGGGGCGCGCAGCTGCTCGTCTTGCAGCAAACGGGCCATGCCTCTGCGGGAGCGCTGGCTGCGGCGGCCTGCGCGCTGGGGCTGGATCTCTGGCTGGTGCGCTCGCGCCGCGTCAGGCTGGCGACGTGGAATGTGCAGCTCATCCTGCGCACGGGCGCGGGAGTCGCGCGCTTTCGGGCGCTGGTGGACACGGGCAACCGGCTGCACGAGCCGATCTCCGGCCTGCCGGTGATGATCGTGGAGGAAAAGGCGCTGCGCGGCGCGCTGCCGGAGGATTTCGACGCGCGCAGGGCGGCGGACCGACTGCCGCCGGGCTGGCGGCTGGTCTCTTACGGCGTCTTGGGCAGCGCGGGCCGCATGGCGTGCTTTCGGCCTGGGCGGCTGATGGTCA
>JAUMYC010000007.1:0-9952 GCA_030528845.1 Eubacteriales bacterium | reverse complement strand
AACACAGATCTACGGCTGGCTGATGGTCAGCTACGGCGGACGCTGGCTGCTCGCGCCGGATGTATGGGTCGCGGTGTATCCGGGACGCATTCCCGGGCAGGTGGCTGCGCTCGCGCCGACGGTGCTCGGAGCGATCCGCCCGGCGGAGGGAAGGCCGGGCCGGGAAAAGGGAAGAAAACGAGGCGCATGAAAGGGAGGCGGGGAGAAATGAGCATGGCTGCTGCGCAGAACGTGCGACAGACGGTTCTGGGGCTGGTGATCCGCGTGCACAAAGGGTCTGTGTGTTACATCGGCGGGAGCGACACTCTGCCGGCTCCGCTGAGCAAAGAAGAGGAGGCCGCGGCCATCGCCGGCGCGCTGGCGGGAGATCTGCAGGCGCGCAATATGCTCATCGAGCACAACCTGCGGCTGGTCGTGTTCCTCGCGCGCAAGTTTGAAAACACGGGCATGGGCATCGAGGATCTGATCTCCATCGGCACGATCGGGCTGATCAAGGCGGTCAATTCCTTCAACCCGGAGAAGAATATCAAGCTGGCGACCTACGCCTCGCGCTGCATCGAAAACGAGATCCTGATGGTGCTGCGGCGCACCTCGCGCAGAAAGAGCGAGGTCTCGTTTGACGAGCCGCTGAACGTGGACTGGGACGGAAACGAGCTGCTGCTCAGCGACGTGCTGGGCACCGAGCCGGACATCGTCTCGCGAGATCTGGACACGGATGCGGAGAGATCCATGCTGATGCACGCGGTGCGCCGCCTGAGCGCGCGGGAGCGCAGCATCGTGGACCTGCGCTACGGCCTCTCCGGCAACCGGGAGCACACGCAAAAGGAAGTGGCTGACCTGATGGGCATTTCGCAGAGCTACATTTCGCGGCTGGAAAAGCGGATCATCGGGAAATTGAACCGGGAGCTGGCCTGCATGGCGTGAAAAACGCGCAGTTTTGCCGCCTGTCGTCTCTTCCGGAGCCGCATAAGAAGAAAAATCGCGCGGCGATGGTTAAAGTTTGGGTATAGTGGTTGCTTTTCATGGGGTCGGGTGTTATAATAATTCCCGCACGTATATTGCGCGCAGTGGACTGCGCGATACGCTCCTTAAGGAGTTTCGATGAGAGGTGAAAACCATGAAGGAAAAGATCCATCCCAACTACGGCAAGGCGGTCGTGCGCTGCGTCTGCGGCGAGACCTGGGAAACCGGCTCGACGAAGAAGGAGCTGCGCGTCGATATCTGCTCGAAGTGCCATCCGTTTTTCACGGGCAAGCAGAAGCTGGTAGATACCGGCGGACGTGTTGATCGCTTCAAGAAGCGCTACGGCATGTAAGAAGCATTCGGCAGTCGTTTTGCAAAGCTGCCGGGTCTCTTATCATCAGACAATCGACACAAATGCAGATCGGAGCGTGCACGCTCTGGTCTGCATTTTCCGTTTTGGCGCTTTGTGGCGCAGGCGTGAATTTTCCACCGGGCTGTTTTCTTTCTGCGAAAACGTGGTATTATATATAGTACGGTTAGCGCCGTGTTTTGACAAAAGGGAAACCCCGGAAAATTCGGAGGGATTTGGGATATGGCAAGCTTTCTAAAGAAATTTGCGGACTGGTTCACAGGCCGCGACGTGGAAAACGGCCCCATCAGCGTGGGCGGACAGGCCGTGATGGAAGGCGTGATGATGAAAGGGCCCAAGTATACGGCCATCGCCGTGCGCGAGAGCTCGGGCAGGATCGTGGCCAAGAGGCAGAAGAGCATTTCCATCGGCCGCAAATATAAATTTTTGCGCTGGCCGATCCTGCGCGGCGTGGTGAATTTCGTCGTCATGCTCTACAGCGGCATGAAGACGCTCATGGACAGCGCGGAAATGGCCGGCGAAGAGATGGAAGAGCCGAGCAAGTTTGAAAAGAAGGTAGCGCAGGTTTTGCATGTCAAGCCGGACGACGTGATGATGATCACGGCGGTGGTGCTGGCGCTGGCGCTGGCCATCGGCATGTTCTTCGTGCTGCCCACTCTGCTCGAATCGCTGGTCAAGAAGGTCGTGACGAGCAAGGTCGCGGTCAATCTGATCGGCGGCGTCGTGCGCATGATCATCTTCCTCGCCTATGTGCTGCTCTGCTCGCGGCTCAAGGAGATCCGCCGCGTGTTCCAATACCACGGAGCGGAGCACAAGACGGTGTATTGCTATGAGGCGGGCCTCCCGCTGACGGTGGAGAACGCGCGGACATTTTCCACGCTGCACCCCCGCTGCGGCACGAGCTTCCTCGTCATCGTCATGCTCATCTCCATTCTCGTGTTCACCGTCTTCGGCACGGATTCGGCCAATGTCTTCTCCCGCGTGGGCAGCCGCCTTGCGCTGCTGCCGCTGGTCGCGGGCGTGAGCTATGAGATCCTCAAATGGCTCGGCCGCGCAAAGGAAAACGCGCTGATCCGCGCGCTGAAATGGCCCGGACTGATGATGCAGAAGATCACCACTGCAGAGCCGGACGACAAAATGCTGGAAGTGGCGATCTGTTCGCTCAAATATGCGCTGGACATGCCGGACGCGCTGCCGGTGTATGAAGAAGAGGAAGAAAAGGCCGGGGAAGAGCCCGCGCAGGAGCAGGCGTGACCATCGGCCAATGGCTGGCCGGGGCGCAGGCCGCTCTGGAGCGCAGCGCCTCGCCCGACCCGCGGCCCGACGCGGAATGGATCCTTCTTTGGGCGCTGGATACAAGCCGCGCGCAGCTTTTGCTGCGCGCGGCACAGCCGCTTTTGGGAGAGGCGCTTTCCCGGGCGGAGGAGGCCCTTGCGCAGCGCTGCGAGGGGCGTCCGCTGCAGCATGTGCTGGGCGAGGCGTGGTTTTACGGGCGCAGGTTTGCCTGCGATGCGCGCGCGCTGATCCCCCGGCAGGACACGGAGCTCCTCTGCGAGACGGCCGTGCGGCATATCCTGCCGGGCAGGCGCAGCGTGCTGGATCTTTGCACCGGCAGCGGCGTCGTGGGCGTGACTCTCGCGCTGGAGAGGCCGCTGTGCGCCGTGACGGCGACGGACCTTTCCGGGGAGGCGCTGTCCCTTGCGCGCGAAAACGCGGCGCGGCTGGGGGCGAAGGTGCGCTTTTTGCAGGGCGATCTTTATGCCGCCGTGAGGGAGGAGCGCTTCGACGCCATCCTGTCCAACCCGCCCTATCTCACCGGCGGCGAGATGCGCGCGCTGCAAAGCGAGGTGCGCTACGACCCGGAGATGGCGCTCTTCGGCGGCGAGGACGGGCTGGAGTTTTACCGCCGCATCGCGCGCGGCGCGGCGGAGCATCTTCTGCCCGGCGGCTGCATCGCGCTGGAGATCGGCTCGGCGCAGGCGCAGCAGGTCTGCGCGCTGCTCCGGGAGCATCTGCCCGTGCGCGCGCTGGGCGTGGAGAAGGATTTGCAGGGGCTCGACCGCGTGGTCTGGGCGCATCTATAATCGAGTTTCGGAGGGGTACGGTCTTGGAAAACCGGGGATTTGACGAGGTTCGGCGCATCGCGGAGAAGCTCTCCGCGATCGTATACCGATATGAAGAGATCGCCGAGGAGCTTTCGCAGCCCGAGACGATGAACGATATGGCCAATTTTCAGCGCCTCACGCGCGAGCACAGCGAGCTGAGCGAGATGGTGGAGACGGCGCGGGAATATCTCCGGCTGACGGAGGAGATCCGCGGAGCGCAGGAGATGGCCGAATGCGGCGAGAGCGAAATGGAAGAAATGGTCCGCGAGGAGCTTGGGCAGCTTCTGCCCCTTCTGGAGCAGAAGACCGAAGAGGCGCGCATTTTGCTCCTCCCCAAGGACCCGGACGACTACCGCAACGCCATTTTGGAAGTGCGCGCGGGAGCGGGCGGCGAGGAGGCGGCGCTGTTTGCGGCGGAGCTTCTGCGCATGTATATGCATTTTGCCGACGCGAACGGCTGGAAGGTGGAGCTGACCGACGAGGGCGCCACAGACATCGGCGGCATGAAGGAAGCCGTCGTGCTGATCCAGGGGCGCGGCGTGTTTTCGAGGCTGAAGTTTGAATCCGGCGTGCACAGGGTGCAGAGAGTGCCCGTGACCGAGAGCGGCGGGCGCATCCACACCTCCACGGCGACGGTGGCCGTGCTGCCCGAGGCCGAGGATGTGGAGATCAGCATCGCGCAGAGCGACCTGCGCATCGATACCTACCGCGCCTCCGGCGCAGGCGGACAGCATGTCAACCGCACCGATTCCGCCGTGCGCATCACGCATCTGCCCACGGGGCTGGTCGTGGCCTGTCAGGACGAGCGCAGCCAGATGAAAAACCGCGACAAGGCCATGCGCGTGCTGCGCGCGCGGCTCTATGAGATGCAGCGGGAGCAGGCCGCCAGTGAATACAGCGCTGAGAGGCGCGCGCAGGTGGGCACGGGCGACCGCAGCGAGCGCATCCGCACCTACAATTTCCCGCAGGACCGCGTGACGGACCACCGCATCGGGCTGAGCGTTTCGCGCATCGGCGACGTGATGAACGGAGACATCGGGCGCATCGTGGACGCGCTGATCCTGGCCGAGCAGACGGCCAAAATGGAGACCCTGAACCAAATGTGAGAGAAAAACGAGGGTGAACGAGATGGAAAACGAGATGGAGATGAAAATGACCACAGAGGTCATGGATGCATACGAGCCCGGCGCAGTGGAAAAAGGCGCGGCGATCCTCAAGGAGGGCGGCGTGGTCGCGTTCCCGACGGAGACGGTCTACGGCCTCGGCGCGCTGGCCACGAGTCATTCCGGCGTGGAGAAGATCTTCGAGGCCAAGGGGCGCCCGGCGGACAACCCGCTGATCGTGCATATCGCGGATATGACGATGCTCAAGGAGCTGATCGAGGGCGATATCCCGCTGGACGCGAGCCTGCTGGCCGAGGAATTTTGGCCCGGCCCGCTCTCGATGATCTTCAAAAAGAGCAAGAGGGTGCCGGACATCGTGACGGCGGGGCTGGACACGGTGGCCGTGCGCATGCCCTCCAACCCGGCCGCGCTGATGCTCATCAAGGAGGCGGGGCCCATCGCCGCGCCCAGCGCGAACCGCTCCGGCCGCCCCAGCCCGACCAGTGCAAAGCATGTTCTGGACGATATGAACGGGCAGATCCCGCTTATTCTGGACAGTGGCAGCTGCCGCGTGGGGCTGGAATCGACCGTGCTGGACCTGACCTGCACCCCGCCGCGCGTGCTGCGCCCGGGCGGAGTCACGCCGGATCAGATCGCGCTGGTGATCGACGAGGTGGAGGTGGACGGCAGCGTGCTGCGTCCCATGAAGGAGGACGAGGTCGCGCGCTCTCCGGGCATGAAATATCGCCATTACGCCCCGCAGGGCAGCGTCACCATCGTCAAGGGCGGCAGAAAGCGCGTGGCCGGGAGGATCTGCAGGCTGTATGACGAGGCGCTCGCGCAGGGCAAAAAGCCCGCCATCCTCGCCAGTTCCTCCAACCGCACCCTCTACGGCGACCGCACCGTGCGCATGCTGGGCAGCGGCGTGGCCGAGCAGAGCCGCGAGCTGTTCGCCGCGCTGCGCGAAATGGACGACATCGGCGCGGAGGTCGTGTTTTCCGAGGCGCTCGAGGCCAAGGACATGGGCCTTGCCTATATGAACCGGCTCGGGCGCGCCGCCTCGTTCCATATCATCGACGCGGACAGAAGAGAGGAGCATAGAAAATGAGACTGGCGCTTTGGATCTCCCTGTTGGTCCCGATCGCGGGCATGTTCATGGGGCTGCGCACAGGTAAATTCATGTGGAACTGCGTGCTGACCCTCTCCTGCGCGGCCATCGTCGTGCTGACGAACCGCGGTATGCCCATGCTGCCGCTGGTCGCGGCGCTGCTGCTGAGCGTCGTGGGCGACTATTTCATGGCGCATAAATCCGGCAAGCCCATGTGGTATATCTACGGCATCTCCGGCTTCCTGCTGGCGCATCTGGGCTTTATGTGGTATGCGCTCAGCCGCTTCGAGGGCAGCCCGCGCATCTACATCGCCGGCGCTGCGCTGCTGGCCATGATCGTGTGGTATCTCGCCGCCCGGGTGCTGCCCAAGATCGGCGATATGCCCATGAAGATCGCCGTGAGCGCCTATGCCGTCATCAGCGTGCTTTCGCTGATCGCAGCGTCGGGGCTCAAGGGCACGACGCCCTTTGAAACGCTGCTCTTCTCCATCGGCATCGCCATGATCGCGTTTAGCGACACGATGATCGCCGAGAACGACTTTGTGGGCAATAAAGAGGTGTTCGGCTATATCATGCCGACCTATTACCTCTGTCATATCCTCGTGGCCGCCTCGGCGGTGGTGGGCATGCCCTATTGACGCGGGAGGGAAATGACGATGGCGAACTATGTGCTCGGCGTAGATTTTGGCACGCTCTCGGCCCGCGCGCTGGTGGCGGAGGTCGGCACGGGGAGGGAACTCGCCTCCGCCGTGATGGAATATCCGCACGCCGTGCTGGACAGGCAGCTGCCCGGCGGGAAAGTCCTTCCGCCGGACTGGGCGCTGCAGCACCCGCAGGATTACATCGACTGCCTGCGCACGATCATTCCGCAGGCGATCGCCCGGGCGGGCGTCGCGCGGGAGCAGATCATCGGCGTGGGGGTGGATTGCACCGCCAGCACCGTCGGCCCCGTGGACGAGCAGGGCACGCCGCTGTGCCTCCTGCCGCAATGGGCCGACGAGCCGCATGCATGGTTCAAGCTCTGGAAGCATCACGGCGCGCAGGAGGAGGCCCGGCGCATGACGCAGGCGGCGCTCGCGCGCGGAGAAAACTTCCTGGGGCGCTACGGCGGCAAGGTCTCCTCGGAATGGATGCTGCCCAAGATCTGGGAAACGCTGCGCTGCGCGCCGCAGGTCTATGACGCGGCGGCGAGCTTTGTCGAAGCGGGAGACTGGATCGTCTTCCGGCTGACCGGGCAGCGCACGCGCAACTGCAGCATGGCGGGCTACAAGGCCATGTGGAACAAGCGCGAGGGCTATCCGGACAAGGGGTATCTGCGCGCGCTGGATCCGCGGCTGGAGCATGTTTTTGAGGAAAAATACGCGGGAGCGCCGCTGAGCGTGGGCTCCTGCGCAGGTTTTGTGACCAAAGAAGCCGCCGAGCTCTTCGGCCTGCCCGAGGGCTGCGCCGTGGCGGTGGCCAATATCGACGCGCACGTCTCGCTGCCCCCGGCCGGGCTCACGGGCAGCGGAGAGATGCTCATGATCATGGGCACCTCCACCTGCCATATCATGCTGGGCGATGAAGAAAAGCTCGTGCCGGGCATGTGCGGCGCGGTGGAAGACGGCGTCGTGCCCGGGCTGATCGGCTATGAGGCCGGGCAGAGCTGCGTGGGAGATCATTTCGATTGGCTGGTGAAGCATGCGATGCCCGCCGCCTATGCCCGGGAGGCCGAGGCGCGCGGCATGGACGCGCACGCGCTGCTCACGGAAAAGGCGGCTGCGCTGCGCCCGGGCGAGAGCGGGCTGATCGCGCTGGACTGGTGGAACGGCAACCGCAGCGTGCTGGTGGACGCGGATCTGACCGGCCTGCTCGTCGGGCTCACGCTGCAGACCCGCGCCGAGGAGATCTACCGCGCGCTGATCGAAGCCACGGCGTACGGCACGCGCAAGATCATCGAAGCCTTTGAGCACAGCGGCGTGGAGAGCCGCGCGCTGTATGCCTGCGGCGGCATCGCGCAGAAAAATAAGCTGCTGATGCAGATCTACGCCGACGTGACCGGCAGGGAGATCCGCATCGCCCGTTCGAGCCAGACGCCCGCGCTGGGCAGCGCCATGTTCGGCGCGGTCGCGGCGGGCCGGGCGCGCGGCGGGTACGATACGATCGAGCAGGCGGCGCGGGAGATGGGCGGCACGCTGGAGACGGTCTATCGGCCGCAAGAGGAGAGCGTTCGCGTATACGACGAGCTCTACGCCGAATACGAGCGCCTGCACGATGAATTCGGGCGCGGCGCAAACGACGTGATGAAGCGGCTCAAGGCGCTGCGCAACAGGGCGCGCGGCTAAGCGCGGAACCGAAGAAAATGCGGATAGGCAATAAAAAACCCGGCCTGTGAATGCGTTCACAGGCCGGGTTGCTTTTTGTCGCAGAGGGGTCATTCCTCTTCGGCAGCTTCCGGTTCGGCGGGCTTTTCTGCCTTCGTGACGATGGCGGAGATGACCTTGTGGTCGAGCACCTGCTTGATCTCGATGTGCAGCTCGCCCGCGTCCAGCTCGTGCGTGGAGCCGTCCTCCGGCACCATGCCGAGGCTGCCGAAGGCATAGCCGCCGAAGGTGTCGTATTCGTCTACCGGCAGTTCAACGTGCAGCTTCTCGGCGACGTCGTCCAGAGAGGCGGAGCCGTTGATGCGCCAGGTGTTCCCGTCGATCTGTTCGATATCCTCTTCCTGCAGCGGCTCGTCGCCGTCCGTCAGGTCGCCCACCAGCTGTTCGAGCAGGTCGTTGAGGGTCACGACGCCGTGCATGCCGCCGAACTCGTCCAGCACGATGGCGATGCGGCTGCGGTTTCTGCGCATGTTGCGGAAGAGCACGTCCGCCTTGACGCCCTCGGGCACGAAATAAGCGGGGCGGATGATCTTGAGCACGTTCTCGCGGCTCTTATCTTCCAGACGGAAGTAATCCTTCGCGTTGAGCAGGCCGAGCACGTCGTCGGCCGTTTCGCCGCAGACGGGGTACATCGTGTGGCGCTTGTCGTGGATGATCTGCTCCCACTCTTCCATGCTCTCTTCCGTCCAGAGGATGGAAACGTCCGTGCGGTGGGTGGCGATCTCGCCGGCGGTGAGGTCGTCGAAGGCAAAGACGTTCTGGATGATCTCCTTTTCCTCGGAGTCGATCGCGCCGTTTTCCTCGCCCGCGTCCACCATCATGCGGATCTCCTCTTCCGTCACGGTGTCGTCCTCCGCCTCGGGGTCGATATGCATCAGGCGGAGAATGGCGTTGGTGGAGAAGGTGAGCAGAGAGACGATGGGCTTGAAGGCGATGGAGATGGAGCGGACGAGGCCGCTCAGGGCCAGAGAGATCTGCTCGGTCTTGCGCATGGCAAGCCGCTTGGGCACGAGCTCGCCAAAGACGAGGGTGAAATAGGAAAGGATGAGCGTGATGAGCACGACGCTGATCGTGTGCAGCACGTTTTCGGGCATGGGGAAATTCAGCCCCACGAGCCAGTTGACCAGACGCTCGGCAAAGTTATCTGCCGCAAAGGCGCTGCCCAAGAAGCCGGCGAGGGTGATGGAGACCTGAATGGTGGCGAGGAAACGCGCGGGCTGGCTCGTCAGGCGCACCAGCCGGGCGGCACGCTTGTCGCCCTCCTCGGCCTGCTTGTGCAGCTTCTGTTCGTTCACGGAGAGGATCGCGATCTCTGCGCAGGCAAAGACGGCGTTCAGGGCGATCAGGATGACCTGCAGGAACAGCTGCCATATAAGGGGATCGTTTTGCAAGGATACTTCCTCCTTAAGTCTGCTGTGCGAAAAGGAAAAGAGGGGAGAAAACACAACGCACAGCCGCAACCCGCCCGGAGAGGGCGAACTGTGGCTGTGCGTAATATTCAGATCTGCTCAGGACATCTCGGAACGGTGGGAGGTTCGTCTGCGATGCCTCGTTGACCCATAGTGTCGTTCTGCTCCTTTTTTTCGCTTGCTCTTGCGCGGGCAGCTCCGCCGCCGCGCGTTGGATACGCCTATTATCTTATCAGAGCGCGCGGCTTCTGTCAAATATCTTTTTCGTTTAGATTGCGGAGGAAATATGGCGCGCAGGGGGATTGACAGAAGGGGGAAAGGCTGATATAATGATTGGGCGAATTGATGCTGTGCACCCATAGCTCAGCTGGATAGAGCGGTCGCCTCCTAAGGTGGCGTTACAACGCTCACCTCTTAAAAACTTCATACAGGATTCAAGTTCGAGTTTCTTCGGGCTTAATCATAAATTTAGCCATGTCGCAATAGCTCAGTTGGATAGAGCACACGCCTCCTAAGCGTGGGGTCGGGGGT
>JAUMYC010000124.1 GCA_030528845.1 Eubacteriales bacterium | reverse complement strand
CGGCGGTGCCCCAGGAATAGGGGATGTCGTTCATGCGGCGATAGACGTTGGCGCGCGGGTTGTCCCAGGAGCGGAAGACGGCCTTGACGGCGCCCATCAGCTGCTCCTTGGGATCGGAGGGGAAATCCACGCCCTTTTCGGCCTTGTAGAATTCCTTGAAGAGCTTGACCAGCTTCTTCATGTCCTCGGTGTCGAGGTCGATATCCTGCGTGATGCCCTTTTCTTCCTTCACTTCGTCGATGATGACTTCGAAGCGCTTCTTGGAGAGCTCCATGACGACGTCGGAGAACATCTGGATGAAGCGGCGATAGGAGTCGTACACGAAGCGTTCGAACTTCGGGTCCGGATTGCCCGCGATCAGGCCGGCGGCCACTTCGTCGTTCAGGCCGAGGTTCAGGATGGTGTCCATCATGCCGGGCATGGAAGCGCGCGCGCCGGAGCGCACGGAGACCAGCAGCGGGTTGGCGGTGTCGCCGAACTTCTTGCCGTTGATCTTTTCGACTTCGATCAGCGCGGCGTCGATCTGCTCGATGATATCGTCGCCGATCTTGCGGCCGTCGTCATAATAGCGGGTGCAGGCTTCGGTGGAGATGGTGAAGCCCTGCGGGACGGGCATGCCCAGGCTGGTCATCTCGGCCAGGTTGGCGCCCTTGCCGCCGAGCAGCTCGCGCATGGAGCCGTTGGCTTCCTTAAACAGGTACACATATTTCGTGGACATGGGAAACTCCTCCTCGTTTGTCGTGTTGCTTATAAGGAGATAAAAAACCTTCCGGGTACGCAAAAAAACGCTTCGGGCGGAAGCGTCCGGGCGAAAAAACGCCCTCTTCCTATTAAATATACCACAAGATGCCCTCTTCTTGCAACGCAGGCCGAAGAATTTGACATAAATTTGAAGAATTGGCATGCACAAGTTTTACCCACCGGGCGAAAATGCGCCCGGTGCGCCCAAAAAGAAGCGGCCCGCGCCTTCCCGGACGGGGAAAGAGCAGGCCGCAGGCCTCTTAGAACACGCTCTGCACGAGGGTCTCGAGGATATTGTTGCGGGAGAAGAAATCATAGAAGACCGAGCTGCCGATCAGCTCCTCGGTGATCTCCAGCGGCAGCATGGACAGGATCATCGGCGCCATGGAGAAGAGCAGCGCCGTGACGACCGCGCCGCGCACCAGCCCGAACGCGCCGCCGAGCAGCCAGTCCAGATGGCGCAGCACGGGGAAGCGGAAGACATGGTTGAGCAGGTTCACCAGCAGCAGCACGACCACATAGCTCACGATGAACATCGCAAGGAAAGAGAGCACGTTGATGGCCGCTCCGCAGATGGTCTGTCCCAGATACTCCGCGAGGGTCGTCAGATCGAGCGAGGCGAAGCTCTGCGCGAGCACGTTTTCGCGGAAGGCGTCGGTAATGATGGCGGGGAGGGGCAAAGTGGAGATGGTCTGCGCCAGCTCCGTCTGCGAGACCGCCGACGCGAGCTTTGCTCCGGCAGCGCTGCTCTCAAAGAGCGCGTCCGCCTCGAGATAATACTGCAGCATCTCCATGATGGAAGCGTTGGACTGGATCGCCGCGCTCAGCTGCGGGTAAAAATGCATCGCGCCGACCCACGCGGCGATGAAGCCGATGATCGTAAGCCCCGAGGCCAGAAAACCCTTGTACATACCGGAGATCAGGCTCACGCCCAAGATCGCCAGGATGATGATATCGAAGATATTCATGCGCGTCCTCCTTTTGGCAGGCGCCGCCGCCCTTCCTTAGGCCGGCAGCTGCACCAGATACACCTTGCCCGACGAAATGACCAGCGCCTTGCCGTCCTCCGTCACGCCGAGCACATCCTCGGCATACACGGGCAGTCGATATATAGTCGAAGCGGAGCCGTCGATTGTTCCCAGCACGAGGTATTCGTTCGAGAAGCCGTAAACCACGCCGTTGCCCGCGAAGACGTCGAAGCAGGGATAGGGCAGGCGGATCGTCCTGTCAACGTCGCCCTGCACCAGCCGGATGTCCTGTATGGCCGCCACGCCGCCGGTGTCGTCCATCGGCACGAAGAGCATCAGCGGGTTTTCGCCGTCGCCGTAGAGATCCTGCAGATACCAGCCGTACACCAGCATGCGCGCGGAGGCGTCCTCCTTACCGGTGTAGTCGTAGGAGCGGGCATAGCTCGTGCCCACTGCGCGGATCGTGCTCGAATGGAACAGGACCTTGTAGACCACCTGCTCGCTGTCCACGATCGAGCCGGTCTCGGTCTTGCCGGGTTTATAGGTGGAGAGCTGGCTCGTGGGCACGGTGCCGTCCGTGTCCAGCGTCATCAGCCAGAAGAGATTGCCCGAATTGAAGAAGCCGTAATCGAGCACGGTCAGGTTCGGCTTGTCGATGGTGTCGACCGTCTTGCCGTTGTGGTCGAGCACGACGATGGTCGCGTCGTCCTCCTCGCCGGTACACACGGCCACATAGCGGCTGCCCGCATGCGCGGAGAGCACGGGCTTGGCCATGGTCACGCTGAAGACCGTCGCTCCGCTGCTTTCGTTCAGCAGCGTCACCTGCGCGCCCGTCCACGTCGTCACGCCGCCCTCTCCCACATGAAAGCCGGCGTTCGCGCCCGCAAGGTACGACCAGCGCTGCATGCCGTTTTCGCGCAGCGCGTAGAGGATGGTGCCGTCGTAATAGGCGGCGCTGTCGCCGAGGGGCACGCACGGCTGCCCGGCGTAGGTCGGCAGTTCGACATAATCGCTCAGCACTCTCGTCTTTTCCGGCACGAGCCACCTCGCGCCAAGCCACGCGACCGCGCAGCAGAGCAGCACGATGCAGACCGTGGGGAGCCAGCCCGTGCGGCTCGGTTTTTTCTCCTGCATAGTTCATTTCCTCCAAGGCAGGCGGCGCGCCGAGCTCCGCCTGTCGCTTTTTCTACATATAATATAGCGCTTTATTCGCGCCTGCGCGGGGCTGTTCGCCAAAACTTGCAAACAGGGCGCTAAAGGTATTATAATAGAGAATGTTTGAGGATGCAAGAAGGACAGGCTCCATATGCGTAAAGAGCCGAAACGCACGACGCTGAACAGGCGGAATGTTTCACGTGAAACATATCCGCCGTGTGTTTCACGTGAAACAATGCCCGACAAAGACGTGGCAGGGAATACCGCCGCATAAACAAAACCAAACTGCGGCGACAAAAGAAACCATGCGCAGGGCCTGCGGGCCGTGCGCGTTCGTTCCTGTCTGCACAAAGTTCCCCCGCATATGATTTTTCTTCCTCCCGGCATGCCTCATATTGATCTGCCACGCTTCCGTGCCGCAAGGCTCGGCTGCCGCGCGGCACAGCCCCTATGAAACAGGCTCCCCCTGACAGAGGGGCGGACAGGGTCTTCAGGCTGCGGCGCGCCTGCGCTGCGGGCCGGCCGAGCGCCGGCCGCTTCCGTCCGGATGAAAAACAGCATACACCCCCCATCCCTATCGACGGCAGCGCCGTCTTTTCTTCCCCGAAAAAGAAAGATCCTCCCCCTCCGCATCCCCTGAAAGGGAGCCCATGCGCAAGGAGGACAGAAAACGCATGCTGAAACCCTTTCTAAAAAAGTACGGCTGGAAGTACTTCCCGGGCGCATTCTTCCTGATATTGTGCTCGTGGATCTCCACCCGCGCGCCGATCGTACTCGGCGAAGCGGTCGACCTGCTGGAACAAGCCGCATCGGGCGGCGTTACCTTCCGGCAATTTCTCCCCAACGCGCTGATGATCCTCTGGATCGCCATCGGCGTCTTCCTCACAAGGCTCGCATGGCGCTATTTCATCATCGGCAACGGGCGTGAGATGGAAATATGGCTGCGCAACCAGCTCTACGACCATCTGCAGAAGCTGCCCGTCTCCTTCTACGGCACCCACCGCTCGGGCGACATGATGGCCTACGCGGTGAACGACGTCAATGCCGTGCGCATGATGATGTCCATGGTGCTCTCCCAGTCGCTCAACGCACTCGTTTCCATCGGCTTTTCCATCACGCAGATGGCCGCGGGCATCAACGGAAGGCTCACCTTCCTCGCCCTCGCGCCCATCCCCGTGGCCGTTTTCCTGATCACCTTCATCGGCCGCAAGGTGCAGCGCAAGTCCCGCCGCGTGCAGGAGCTGTTCACCAACATCTCCGGCCATGTGCAGGAAAACATCAACGGCATGCGCGTGCTCAAGGCCTTTGCACAGGAAAACGCGCAGAACGAAGTCTTCGCCGAAGAGAGCGAGACCATGCGCAAGGCCAACATCGACCTCAACGACACCTCCGCCCTCACGCAGCCGATCATGAAGCTCCTCTTCGGCCTGAGCTATGTCATCGGCATCGTCTACGGCGGCAACCTCGTGCTCGCGGGCGAGATGAGCGTGGGCGATTACGTCGCCTTCAACTCCTATCTCACGATGATCGTCAACCCCGTCACGGCCATCGGCCGCATCGTGAATATGCTGCAGAGGGGTCTGGCCAGCTTCAAGAGGCTGCGGGCGCTCTTCGATATCGAGGAGATCCCCGAATTCGAGCGCAGGGAAGACAAAACGCCCATCCTCGGCGAGATCGAAGCCCGAAACCTCACCTACACCCACTTTGACGGCACCGTGCCGGCCGTGGAAGATTTGAGCTTCCATATCCCCGCCGGCGGCATGCTCGGCATCGTCGGGCCCACGGGCAGCGGCAAATCCACCGTGCTGCAGCTTCTGCTCAAGATCCTGCCGCCACAGAGAGGCCAGCTGTTCATCGACGGCCGCGATATCTGCGACATCCCCGCCGCCGCCGTGCGCGACGCCTGCGGCTATGTCCCGCAGGACGGCTTCCTCTTCAATGTTTCCATCAAGGAAAACGTCTCCTTCTTCTCCAACGCGAGCGAAGAGGAGATCCGCCGGGCGCTGGATATCGCCGGCATGACGGGCGACATCGAAAACATGCCCCGGAAGCTGGAGACCATCTGCGGCGAGCGCGGCAACCACCTCTCCGGCGGCCAGAGGCAGCGCACCTCCCTTGCGAGGGCGCTCGTGCGCGGGCCGCAGGTGCTGCTGCTGGACGACACGCTCAGCGCAGTGGACACCGCCACCGAAGCGCGCATCCTCGGCGCGCTCAAGACCGAATTCGAAGGCCGCAGCGTCATCGTGATCGCGCACAGGCTCTCCGCCGTGCTCGGCGCCGACGAGATCCTCTACATGGACCACGGCAGGATCCTCGAACGCGGCACGCACGAGGAGCTGCTCGCCCTCGGCGGCGAATACGCCCATATCTTCCACGAACAGCAAAAGGACGAGGGAGAGGGGGCGGCTGAACAATGATGCGCGGCGGACCGACAAGCAATTATACCGCGGACGGCAAGCGGATCAAGGCCAACAAGAGCGTGCTCAAGCCGCTGATGAAGCTGATGAAGCCGCATGCATGGATGCTCCTTCTGTGCGTCCTGTGCGTCCTGCTGGTCAACACCTCCGACTTGGCCAAGCCCTATGTGCTGGAGATCGCCATCGACGACTTCCTCATCGCCGGCAACGCGCAGATCGGCCTGTATTCCCTCTGGGGCCTTGCGCTGATCTATTTCATCGTCATCGCCACCGGCAGCCTCTGCTCTCTGTTCCAGCAGCGGATCATGGCGCGCATCTGCCAGCGCATCCTTGATGACCTGCGCAGAAAGGTGTTCCGCCATATCCACGCCATGCCCCTCTCGGACATGGACAAGATGGGCTCCGGCCGCCTGCTCACCCGCGCCACCAACGACGTGGAAGAGCTCAACTCCTTCTATACCGACGTTCTCGTCGGCCTGTTCCGAGACGTGTTCCTGCTCATCGGCCTGACCGCCACCATGCTCATCATGGACTGGCGGCTGGCGCTGGTCTCGTTCACGGTGCTCCCGCTGATCGCGATCATCTCGGTGGCCTGCCGCAACGCCCTGCGCAAGAATTTCGTGCGCATGAAGGCGCTCATCGGCCAGATCAACGGCTTTATCGCCGAATCCCTCTCCGGCATCCGCATCATTCAGGCGTTCAACCGCGAGAAGGAAAAATACGCCGAGATCTTCGAGCTGGACCGCAAATACAAAAAGACCACCATGTTTCAGGTGCTGATGAATTCCTTCCTGCGCCCGGTCATGGAGGTCATCACTTCGCTGGCGGTCGTTCTGCTGCTGCTGTACGGCTTCAACAAGGTCGGTATCGCCGTCGGCGCCATCGAAGTGGGCGTGATCGTCGCGTTCAAGAGCTATATCGAGCAGTTCTTTGAGCCGATCAACGACCTCGCCGAGAAATACAACAATATCCAGTCGGCCATGGTCTCCGCCGAGCGCATCTTCACTCTGCTGGACGACGACAGCCATCTGGAACAGCTGGACGCCCCGGGCCGCGAAGAGCCCATCGTCGGCACGGTCGAGTTCGACCACGTCTGGTTCGCCTATACGAACGAGGACTGGGTGCTGCGCGACGTGAGCTTCAAGGCCAACCCGGGCGACAAGATCGCCTTCGTCGGCGCGACGGGCGCGGGCAAGACGACCATCATCAGCCTGCTCAGCCGCTTCTACGAGCCGCAGAAGGGCCGCATCCTCGTAGACGGCGTGGACATCCGCGAATGGAAGCTGGGCGCTCTGCGCAGTCAGGTCGGCGTCGTGCTGCAGGATGTGTTCCTCTTCGTCGGCTCCATCGCCGACAACGTGCGCATCAACGCGCCCATCTCGGACGAGCAGGTGGCCGAGGCCATCCGCCTCTCCTGCGCGGAGGATTTCGTCAACAGCCTGCCCGGCGGCATGCACCACATGGTGGCCGAGCGCGGCGCGACCTTCTCCACGGGCGAGAGGCAGCTCATCTCCTTCGCGCGCGCCATCGCGCACGACCCGTCCATTCTGGTGCTGGACGAAGCCACGGCTAACATCGACAGCAACACCGAGGCGCTCATCCAGGATTCCATCCAGAAGATCTCCGCCGGCCGCACGTCCATCTTCATCGCGCACCGGCTTTCCACCATCCGCGCCTGCGATTGTATCTACGCCATGGAGAACGGATACATCGTCGAGGCCGGAAACCACGAAGAACTCCTCGCCAAGGGCGGCCTTTATGCCCGCCTCTGCAACGAAAACATGGGCGAAGCGGAGTAACGAAAGAACGATTTCGGGGAGGCCTTTTCGTCAAGAAAAGACCTCCCCGAAGCCCATTGTAGGGGCGACCCTTGCGGTCGCCCGTTCCCTCGGGTCGGCGCAAGGCCGACCCCTACAGACAGAAACACTACCATACTTTCTCCTCTACCGTAGGGGCGACCCTTGCGGTCGCCCGTTCCCTCGGGTCGGCGCAAGGCCGACCCCTACAGACAGAAACACTACCATACTTTCTCCTCTACCGTAGGGGCGACCCTTGCGGTCGCCCGTTTCCCCGGGTCGGCGCAAGGCCGACCCC
>JAUMYC010000392.1 GCA_030528845.1 Eubacteriales bacterium | reverse complement strand
CGCGGGAACACGCCGGAAGAGCAGGGAATGATCGCCGTTCTGCGCTTGCCGTTGCGCCGCTCAAGCACGGCGACGGCATAGATCTCCTTGTTGCGCAGGAACGGGAACGGCTGACGGCGGCTGACGATGATCGGAGAAATGAGCGGCGCAATCTCACAGTCGAAATAGCGCTCAAGACGCTCGCTTTCCTGCTTGCCGATCTTTTTGAAGTCGACCAGACGGACGCCGTTTTCCTCGATATGCCCCAGCAGCTTGGCATAGATAAAGTCCTTGCGCTCGTTGAAGCGGCGCACCGTGCGCAGCACTTCCTTAAGCTGCTGCGCGGCGGTCATGTTCGTCTTGTTTTCGCGCGATTCAGGCTTTTCAATCTCCTGATCGACCAGGGAACCCACTCGCACCATGAAGAACTCGTCGAGATTACTCTGATAGATGGACGCAAAAGACAGCCGCTCGCAAAGCGGCGTCAGGTCGCTCTCCGCCTCCTCAAGCACGCGCTCGTTGAACTTGAGCCAAGACAATTCCCGGTTGACAAAAACGGCGTCGTTCCTCTGCTCCATGTCTGTATCCTTTCCGGTGCATGCACCGATGAAATTCCCGAAACTATACAGTTTGATTATATCGAAAAAAGCCGCCAAAATCCACAAGAAAAACCCGCAGAAAACCAGTTTCTGCGGGAAGAATCATATTTTCGCGTTATTTTGCGAATTTCTTTGCGACGTCGAGCACAGCCTGCGCGGCATATTCCGCGTTTTCTCTGCCGAGGGTTGAATACAGCGGCAGGGAAATTTCGCTCTCGGAATAGGCGTACGCCTTCGGGAAGTCCTCCGGCCTGTAGCCAAAGCGCTTGGTATACGCGCTCATCGTATGCAGCGCGATGAAATGCACGCTCGTGCCGACATTGCGCTTCTTGAGCTCCTCGATGAACTGGTCGCGCGTGATCGTCAGGCGGCTTTCATCCACACGCAGGATGTAGAGATGACGGCTGTGGTGGACGTTTTCCGGCGTCTTCTGCAGGATCAGCTGGGGCACGTCCTTAAACGCCGCTTCGTAGACGTCCACGCACTCAAAGCGGCGGCGCTGCATGTCGTCCATGCGCTCAAGCTGCACCTTGGCAAGCCCGGCCTGAATGTCGAACATGTTGTACTTGAAGCCCGGCTCCTCGATATCGTAGCGCCAGGAGCCTTCCTTGCCGTAGCGGTTCCATGCGCCCGCGCTCATGCCGTGCGTGGAGAGCACGCGCGCCCTCGCGGCGATCTCCTTGTCGTCGGTGATCAGCGCGCCGCCCTCGCCGCAGGCGAGGTTCTTGGTCGCGTAGAAGGAATAGGACACCGTGCCGCGCGGCTTATGGCCGATCAGCTCGCCCTTGTAGCGCGTCTCCACGGCGTGCGCCGCATCCTCGGAAAGGAAGAGATTGTGCGCGTCGCACAGCTGCCCGATCGCGTCAAGATCGGCGGCAAGACCGGAATAATGCACCGGAACGATCGCCTTCGTCTTCTTCGTGATCTTCTTTTCGATCTCTTTGGGATCGATCAGACCGGTATCCATATCGATATCCGCAAAGACCGGCGTCGCGCCGACATGCAGAATCGTATTGGCGGAAGCGGCAAACGTCAGCGGCGTGGTGATGACCTCGTCGCCCGGGCCGACGCCCGCCGCCACCAGAGACAGATGCAGCGCCGCGGTGCAGGAATTAAGCCCCACGCAGTACTTCGCGCCCACATATTCGGCAAACTGCTTTTCAAAGGCGATGGTGCGCGGACCCTTTGCCCACCAG